>PUKM01000172.1 GCA_003552325.1 Natrialbaceae archaeon
CTCGAGCCAACTATCACACCGGCTGTCGGAGCCCCCACTGATCCTCGAGTGGGTCGAGTCGATGGGGTTCGCTCCCACGTGTCGCCAGGATCCCGGTGTGGTAGTACATCGCTTTGAGCTGGAACACCGTTGGAGCGTGATAGACGGACCCATTCTCGAGCGCCGACAGCCGCAACTCATTATCGGGCGACAGCACCTGCCGCCTGGTTGCCTCGTCGCCGCGGATGAAGAGTTCGATAGCGAACGTTGGATGCAGTTGGTGCAGCCGCTCGACGAACTCGACCAGGGTCGGCTCGGCTTTCCCATCGGCTGCGAGCGCCTGGAGTTCCGTCACCAGCAACGATGTGGCGGGGTACTGGTAGACGATCCGGCGGGCGAGCTGACCCCACGCTGGATCGAGGTCCACGAATCGTTTCCGGGATCGGTACCAGTCCCCGAATGTCTCGAGGGCGCTGATGACCGAGCCATGGCGCTCGAGGGCGAATCGGATCACTTCCTGACCGAGTGGCGTACAGACCACGCCACTGGGTCGCGTTTCGATCAGGCTGAGAAACTCGGCTCCACGTCGTGCCTCGTCGACGGCTCCGACGACGTCGTACTGCTCGAGTAGAGCTGGTGTCTCGCCCGCTGCGTAGTGTGCCAGTGGATAGCCGAGGTAGTTCTTCGGGTGGTTCAACCCGAAGGATTGGTGGGCCACTCCCTGTGCGCTCGCCTGGAATCTGATCGCATTTGCGGGCGCACTCGTTCGGTTGCCGACGACGCGAGGGCGCTCGAGCGGGCGGACGGTCCCGTCCGGTTCGACGCCGAGGATGCCGACGTTCAGTTCGCGGGCGAGTGTGCGGTCGGTCTGAGAAATTGCCCCACAGGGGGCGGCCAGATAGGCAGCGTTCGCCTCGTGTAACCGGTCATGCGCTTGGACGATGCCGCGTTCGGTGTCGACCCCACGGTCGGTGTAGCCCTTGGCTTCCACGACGACGAGCGGTGGCTCGCTGCCAAACCGATCGACGGCAAGGAGGCCCTCAGCAGGGCGTCCGACGCCGACGAGATCGGGGTACCCACCACCGATGGCAACCCGGTTGAACGGTGCCAACGCCTCGAGGACGTCAGTCTCGAGCACGCGCCCGGGTCGCCACTCAGTGGTCGAAAACTGGGTGTCAACGACGGTGTAGTTGGCGTCGTCCCCGTCGGAAAACAGGGACCGTTTGGCGTGTGCGAGGACGTGGGGCTCCCCGAGGTCGTCGACCGTGGCGCTCATGGGCGTGTTTTCGAGGGCGGGAAAATGAACCTTTCTGCAGTTCGAACGGACCGCTGCTGGAGGGGTACCCCCAGAGATCGGCAGACTCGAGGGCGCTATCGCAGACGTATCTTTCAGCTGTGACAGACACTCTCTGTGTCTGACGTAGACTTAAGTGAATCGGGTTCAGTAATACGCGCAGACACACGCTGCTGTGTGGAGGATTCCAAAGGATGGGATTGATTTCAGGACTTAGAGACAGCATTTCCCGCGTCACGGACGGCCTGTTCTCCGAACAGGAGCCAAAGCGGATCGGTATCTATGGCCCCCCAAACGCCGGAAAGACGACACTTGCGAACCGTATCGCCCGAGACTGGACCGGTGACGCCATCGGGACCGAAAGCCACATCCCCCACGAAACGCGACGCGCTCGCCGAAAGGAAGGCGTCGAAATCGAACGGAACGGGAAATCGGTGACTATCGACATCGTCGACACCCCTGGTGTGACGACCAAAGTCGACTACGAGGAGTTCACCGACGAGATGGACAAAGACGACGCGATTCGACGCTCGCGTGAGGCAACTGAAGGCGTCGCAGAGGCCATGCACTGGCTTCGTGAGGACGTCGATGGTGTCATCTACGTGCTCGACAGCGCCGAAGATCCGATCACGCAGGTCAATACGATGTTGATCGGGATTATCGAATCCCGTGACCTCCCCGTGTTGATCTTTGCGAACAAAATCGACCTCGAGGAGTCGAGCGTCAAGCGGATCGAAGATGCGTTCCCCCAGCACAAAACGGTGCCACTATCGGCGAAAGAAGGAGAGAATATGGACGAAGTGTACGGAAACATCGCGGAGTACTTCGGATAACTATGCCGGAAGCAACGAACGTAGACGACGACCGCCGTGATGGCGTCCAGATCGACCTCATCAGCGGCCAGCGGATGGATGGCATGGCGAGCATGGAGAAGATCCGAATGATACTCGATGGGGTCCACAATGGAAATATCGTCATCCTCGAGGAGGGATTGACGCCGGATGAAGAGAGCAAACTCATCGAGGTGACGATGGCCGAAATCAGCCCCGACGAGTTCAACGGCATCGAAATCGAAACCTATCCGAAATCGAGCACCCGTGACTCCTCACTGCTTGGTCGAATCATGGGCGGAGACGAACCGCCAAAGAAGTTGACGGTTATCGGCCCCGCCAACCAGATCGAAACCCTGCATAAAGACGAGACGCTCATCAGCGCACTCGTCTCCAGAAACTAACGAATGCCCCATCAGTGTACGACCTGCGACCGAACGTTTCCTGACGGCTCGAAAGAGATGCTCTCGGGCTGTCCAGACTGTGGCGGCAACAAGTTTCAGTTCACCCCAAAGCGGCCACAGTCATCCACGCAGCGTGAAGAGGGGCGACAGCGCACTTCTGGGCAGTCGATGACGACTGACGACGACAGCACGGCGACTGGCGACAGCGCCATACCCACGGACGAATCAGCCTCGAGTGAGGGTTCTCCCCCTGGCGAATCCAGTTCGTTCGGTGCGTGGCCCGACTCTGCACGTCGCCCGGCGGATCGGTCGGACGCATCGTTGACTGAATCGGACCGGGTCGAAAGTGGAACGCACGGTCGACGGCAGGAATCTGGAACCGACTTTACTGGTGACAGCACCGGCGCCGATACCAGCGTCAGTGCCGAGGAAGAAAACGCCGCACAGGCCAGTGCTCGCAGTGACGTGGTTACGCGGGATGAGCTCCCAGCGCACACTCGCGACGGGCAACACGAGGATCCGCTCGAGGGGACGGCCCACGAAGCCCCCCCGGAAACACACGAAGGGCGTGTCGTCAGTGAACCGGACGAGGAGCGACCCTCGCTCGATGAACTCCGTGAGGAGTTGAACGATCAGTTCGAGAGCATCAAAATCGTTCGGCCTGGCCAGTACGAACTGAATTTGATGGAATTGTACGACCGCGAGGAGTACATCGTCTCGTTACAGGAGGATGGTCGGTACGTGATCGACGTCCCTGATTCGTGGCGCGACGGCGACGACCACTGAGCGTGATTGGTTTACGGTCTCGTGATGCCATTACGGCGCCTCGGGAACGCTTTCGTCACGGATAAACAGGTGTTCCGGTGTTCGACCTGGTAATCCATTGGAAGATACCTTCGGACCAGCATTTTCACCGTGTCGACCAGAGTCAACCACGACTCGAGGGGCACCGTTTAGAAGACGTGACGGCCAGCGTCAGTACTTGTATTCCGATGGCTCGAGGCCGAGTTCGTCGTAGAACTGCTGGTCGATCCGGTCACGGTCGGCACGCCAGGAATCGAACGAGGATGGACTTGTGGGGTAGGCATCGTACTGCCTCTCGTAGGTTGAGACGAATCCACGAGTCGTGTTGACGCCCGTAACTGCGTCGTAGAGATCACCACGGCTCACCCCGAGTTTGTTGAACGTATCCTTTCGATACTCGCCGATGACGTTTCTCAGCACGCCCGCTCCAACGAGGAGTTTGCTCGAGAAACTGTCGACTTCCCTCGAGGTGCCGACGATTTCCCGGAGTTCTTTTTCGGGAAGTAACGCCGTGACGGCCCGCAACACGGTCACGTCGATCGAACTGGCGGCGACGTTGTAGGCATCCCAGGCAGCGAGTTTCGCGGCTTCGCCGTGTTCGCGATAGAGCCACCGGTTGTGTTCCCAGAGGCCGGCCTCAGAGAGGTCTCCGTCTTCGACGGCTTCGGCGGCGGCACGCCCCGCGGAGTACCCCGAGTAGGCTGCGCCGCGAATCCCTTTCCCCGTGATGGGATGGGTGGTGCCAGCCGCGCCTCCGGCCGTGAGGTACCCCGGGGCGACCATCGAGTCGAGGGGTCGACGCAGGGCGATGGAGGAGCCGAGTTTGTCCGTGGTGCCGAATTTGGTGGCGACCGTCGCACCCTGGAACTCAGGGCGGGCTTCGATATCTTGACGGAGTCGGTCGGCGAGCGGGATCGGCGTCTTGTTCATCTGAAATCCGAGCCCGACGTTGATCTGCGTTGGCGTTCGTGGGAAGTACCAGATGTAGCCCATCTCCTCGAGCGGTTTGCCGACGATGGCGTTCGCATACTCGACAGGCTCGGACGTCTCGATAATTTCCCGGTAGGCCGAGCCGAAGTGGGTGTAGTGAGGGAGTTCGAAGGTCGGTTCGCCATCGGTGTCGAGTGCGTTAAAGTCGATGAGATCCTGGATGAGCGACTGTGCGCCGGCGGTGTCGATCAGGACGTCACACTCGTAGGTGACGGGCTCTCCATCGCGAACCGCTTTGAGCCCGGTTACCCGTCCGTTCTGTGTGACGTCGTTCACGACGGTATCGTAGTGCTGTGTGACGCCGAGGGCGGCGGTTTGCTCGAGGAGGCGTTGGCCGAATTCGTACCGATCGATGACGTTGCTGCCGTCTTCGTACGGAAGGACCTTCCGAACGTCCAACGATTCGTCCCACCACTCGATTTGGTCGATGTTGTTGTCGATGAGGACGCGCTCGTCGTCAGCGATGGCGTCCATATCGAGCGGGCCCGGATATTTTTCGGGATCTCGTGGACTTTTTATCGCGTCCCCACAGGCGATATGTCCGCCCCTATCACGTGATTTCCGCTCGAGTTGGAGAACGTCGATTCCTGCCGCTGCTGCGGTCGCTGCCGCAAAACAGCCCGCTATCCCGCCACCGACGACGATCACCTCGTGCTGAATGCGCCCCATTGGATGCTATCCCAGTGTTAGGAAATCAGGAACGTAACTGTTGCTTTTGCAGTCGTCAGTAAGTGGGTGACTGACTTGGCGGTAAAAGCCGCCGCGAGACCCTCTTACAGACAGGAGCCCTTTTGAGGACTGCTCCGTGATAGCCGATAGACGTGAGTGCAGATGGGCCGTCGGACGATGACCACTCCGGTGTGAGTACCGACGAAACCGACGCGGAGATGGATAGCGTCTCCCCGGACGGTGTCGAGCCCGAGGAGCGAAAAGGGATCGACATGACGGAGGGGTCGATCTCCACGAAACTCGTCCATCTCGCGTGGCCACTCGTGCTCGGGAATCTGTTGCAAACCTTCTACAACCTGGCAGATATGTTTTGGGTCGGCCGCGTCAGTGCCGATGCCGTCGCTGCTGTCTCGCTCATGTTCCCACTCTCGTGGATGTTCGTCTCGACTGCGATGGGGCTCACTGCGGCGACGATCGCGTTGGTCTCACAGCACGTTGGCGCGGATGACCAGCGAGCGGCAGACCGAGTCGTCGGCCAGACGATCTTACTGGCAGTCGCCGTCTCGAGTATTCTCGCCACGGTGGGCTTGTATTTCAGACGGCCGCTGTTGACACTGATCGGGGCGCGAGATCAGGTGTTCGTCGAAGCACTCGCGTATATCGAGGTCATCTTTCTGGCGCTGCCACTGACGTTTCTGTTCTTCGCGTTTCGTTCGTCCTTACAGGGTGCGGGTGACACCAAGACCGCGATGTACCTCGTGTTGATTTCAGCGGGGATCAATGTCGTCCTGGATCCGTTTTTCATCCTCGGGTGGGGCCCGTTCCCGGAGATGGGTACGCAGGGGGCCGCCGTTGCGACGTTTATCGCTCGAGCGTTCGCGACGCTTGCGGGGATCTACATCCTCCTCGATGGTCGGTATGGTGTTCGTCTGCGACTCTCCGATTTGAAGCCGAATCTCCGGATCCAGCGGCAGTTGATCGATATTGGGTATCCGGCGACGTTCGACGGTTGGGCCCGGAGTTTTGCGGCCGTTGCCATGGCTGGATTCGTCGCCCGGTTTGGTGCTGCACCGACGGCTGCCTACGGGATCGTCGTCAGGTTGATGTCCGTCACGTGGTCGGTATCCGGGGCCGTCGGTGACGCGACGGCAACGGGCGTGGGTCAGAACCTTGGCGCAAAAACGCCTGACAGGGCAGCCACCGTAGCGAAAATTGCGACTGCCGGGACGATGGTGTTCATCTTCGGAATCGCCGCCATCATCATGGCGTTCCCACACCAGGCGATGGGTATCTTCGTCGACGACCCCGAAGTTGTGACTGAGGGGGCGATCTTTATCCGCATTAACGCCCCGTTCTGGGCGCTCTTCGCTGGTGTCATGGTGATTCAGGGAGCGTTCAGAGGGGCCGGAAACACCCGTGAAGCGATGATCCTCTCATTGCTGTCACGGTGGGTCCTCCGTATTCCGGTTGCCTTGGTGCTGGCTTTCGCCTGGGTGGTTACGATTCCGGGTCTCGGGATTACGATCAGCGCCTTCGACTGGGGCGTCGAAGGGATCTGGTGGGCGTTCTCCTTCGGTATGGGTGGCTCGTTCGTCATTGCCGTCATCTGGTTCCGACTCGGAACCTGGCGAGAAGCCGTCATCGAGGATTCGAGCAGTGAGGAGTCAGCTCCAACCCCGTGAGCCGTCGAACGGGGAGTGACGCTCTCGTCGATGGCCGGAGACAATATATAATGGGAAAAAAGTGTATTAAAAAGGCGAATGATCGAAGGGACGGTATTTACCGCTGGGCTCGTGATGGCGACGATCCTGTCGGTCGTCCTCGGCGGGATGACCTGGCAGTATCGCCACCGCCCTGGAGCCAAACCCTTCTTACTGTTGGTTGCTGGATTAGCCCTCTGGACTGGGACGGCATTTGCCGGCTCGATCGAGACCAACCCACAGCGAGCACTGGTGTGGTACCGCCTCTCGTATCTCGGCATTCCAACCGTCGTCCTCGGCTGGTTCCTCTTTTCACTCGAGTTCAGCGGTCGTAGCGAGTGGATCACACGTCGGACGCTCGGCCTCCTCGCCATCCAGCCAGTGGCCTTGCAAGTCGCGGTCTGGACGAACGCCTCGCACAACCTCATCTGGCGAGACCTCAGTGCCGACCCGTTTGCACAGGCGAGTTACGGGCTCGGATTTTGGATTCACGCGCTCTACTCCTACAGCCTGTTACTCGTCGGCACACTGGTGTTGTGTTCGTTCGTCCTGTACACAAAAACCCTGTACCGTGATCAGACGGCGGCAATCTTGTTTGCCATCACGATTCCCTGGGTCGTCAACATCCTCTATCTCTTTACGTCACTTTCAGTCGATCTCACACCGATCGCTCTCGGCGTCTCCGCGGCGGCCTTTGGTTGGTCGATGCTTCGATACGGCTTCATGGACGTCGTCCCTGTCGCTCGAGAAACCGTTCTCGATGAGATGAACGACGGCGTGCTCGTCCTCGACACGGACCAACGGGTCGTTGATCGCAACCAGGCCATCAATCCGTTGCTCGACGTGGGTGACAATCCAGTTGTGGGCAAAGCTGTTACCGAGGTACTGGCTACTGACCGGCTGACGCTCATTGAGGAGGAATCGGGCCGCGTTGAGACGGGTAACCGAGCCGCTGGGCCGTCCACGCCCAGGTCACTGTCGGCTTTTTTGGCCGTGGACCCCTCGAGTGAGTGTACGTGTGAGGTTCGTCTCGAAATGAACACGAGGGACCAGCCGAGCCGGACGTACGAACTCACGCTCTCACCCTTTTATGCGAAAAAAGCCGCTCGAACGGGCCAACTCCTGGTCGCTCGAGACGTCACACTGAGAAAGCGTCGTGAACGAGAACTGGCAGAGACGACGAGCGCACTTGAGCGCCAGTCGCGCGAACAGACGGCGTTGATCGAGAACTTACCAGGGATGGTGTATCGTATGCCAGAACCGGGGTCGAACGCGTGTACCTTCGTGAGTAGTGGGGCTGTTACCGTGACGGGGTATCAGCCGGCAACGTTCGAGTCTGGACGACGGTCGCTCCAGGAGCTGGCCCACGAAGAAGAGAGAGAACGTGTCCTCGAGCGAAAACGAACCGCCATCGATCGAGACGAGCGCTACGATATTACGTACCGGATTCGCGATGGGGACGGCGGGGTGCGCTGGATCCGTGACGTAGGGGCAGGCGTCAACACGAGTGACGGCACGCTCGTCACCACGGTCGGTGTGATGTTGGATGTGACCAGTTCGAAAGAACGTGAACAGCTTGAGGTGCTCAATCGCGTCTTGCGACACAATATTCGGAACGAAATGAACGCTATCAGGGGATATACCTCACTCGCCAGGGCCGAAACGACAGAGGCGGGAAGAAAGCACCTCGACATCGTAGAGAAGAAGTCAGCAGCGATCCTCCGGGTGAGTAATAAAGCTCGGGTCGTTCAGGCGCTTCTCGAATCGCGATCGGGCGTCGACCAGCCCGTCGATCTCGTAGAGGGGCTTCGACGCGCCCTCGAGCAAATCGATGATCGGTATGGTGATTTGATCCGTGGACACGTTACCATCGAAACCCGGGGCTGTTTCGACAGCGAAAGCCAGAGTGAGGACCCCCTCGAGGGGATCCTCTGGGTTGACAGCGTGGATCGTCTGTCACGGGCCCTGTATGAACTCCTCGAGAACGCAATTGTGCACGATTCGGGGCAGCCGACACTCGAGATCGAGATCGTTGCGAGAGACCGTTCCGTCGATATTCACATCGTCGACACTGGGCCAGGCATTCCGCCCGACGAACGTGATGTACTAGAAACCAAACTCGAGTCGCCACTCGACCACGGAAGTGGCCTCGGGTTGTGGATCTGTCAATGGGTCCTTTCGCCAACTGGATCCCTCGCACTCGAACAGGGCGAAAGTGGAACCAGAGCGACAGTGTCACTTCCTCGAGCGGAGCTACCGCCGAGCGACAGTGAGCGGCATCCGGTTGAATTCACTGACAGGTAATCGGGGCGAACTGCCCCGTCGAGGCAGACCCTGCTCGTGGGTCACGGAAGCTTTCTTATACATCGTTCGTGAGGGTCACGTATGTACGACCGCGAGTTCATGGAAGGCACTCGAGGCACGCAGGCAGTCGATTGGGAAGCACGAATCGACGTTTCCCGCCTTCGCCGAGAGCGCTACGAACGGGCGCTCGAGCACCTTCAGGAGACGGAACTCGGTGCGATGTTATTGGTTTCCGATCCGAATATCCGCTATGTCACCGGCCTCGCGATGACTGGCGGGAGCGGCGCGGATCACTACACTGTCCTCACCGAAACTGGCGACGTAATTCACTGGGATACGGCAGACCATGCGAGCAACCAGCGATTCAACTGCCCGTGGCTGACGGATATCCGATACGCCTGTCCGGGTCTCGGCAACGTGCCTCGAGCCTCAGGGCGAGATTCGGCGCGGCGGTTTCTCACCACGACAATGGCCGAAACCGTCGCCACGGCGCTCGAGGAGTACGGCGTCGCCGACGAGACACTGGGACTCGACGTCGGCAACGGCGCGTTGCTCGAGGCGTTCGACGCTCGAGGGATCGACGCTGAAAGCGAGACGGTCCCGAAGGTGATGGAAGACGCTCGGAAAATTAAAACGCGAGACGAAATCGAGTGTCTCCGCCAGGTGGCGGCTCTCTGTGAGGCTGGCTTTCAACGGATTTGTGAGGTTGCCAAACCCGGTGCGCGTGAAACAGACCTTTGGGGGGCGGCGTGTGAGACGCTCTGGAAAGGCGGTGCGTTCGTCGGCGGCGGGTACGTGACGTCCGGGCCGAACACCTGGCCGAAACACCAGGCGAATACGACCGATCGGATGATCCGTCCTGGTGATTTGGTGTACGCTGACTTCTACAACATCGGCTATCTCGGCTACCGCTCGTGTTATTACCGAACGTTTTCGATGGGAAAACCGACGCCAGCGCAGCAAGACGCCTACGAAATCGCCCGTGACAACCTGTACGACGTGCTCGAGCGAATCGAGCCCGGGGCAACTACCGACGAGATCTGTGCCGGCTTTCCGGATATGGACGGTGAACACGCCGAGTTTTACGACGCCGATGAACACTGGCAACTGACGACGAACCACTGGGCACACGGTCTGGGCCTTCAGTTGTACGAGGTACCGTTGATCTGGCGTGGACTCTCACCGGAGCATCCGATCGAAATCGAGGAAGGAATGACGATGGCCGTCGAAACGCAGGAACCCGCGGATCGACAGGGTGTTCGCGTCGAAGAGATGGTCGTCGTCCGCGAGAACGGCGTCGAAATCCTCAGCCAGTGGCCGGTCGAGGAGATCACCCAGATCGAGTACTGAAGATAGCTACAACTCGAAGGACTCAACGGTTTCAGTTGCAGTCGCGTTATCGATTGGATCGCCTACCTCGAGGGTTCCCCGATAGCCGACCAGATCGTATGCGCCATCCTCAGTGATCGTCGCTGTTTCGCCTTGGTCGGTGAGTGTTTCCTCAACAGTGTCTTCGGAGACGATGGCAAGCCCATCGGCATTCTGCTTACTCAGGAGCGATACGTCCGCTTCGCTCTCAGTGTTCGCCAAATCGAAAGCAACGCTCGGTGGACCTGTCTCCTCTTCACTCTCATTTGTTGCCCCATCGAGACAACCGACAAACCCGGTGAGTGCTGTCGCACCGCACCCGATAATATGACGGCGTGTGGGCCATCCTCCCAGACTCGACCCGTCCTGTGGTTCGTTCATACCAGCATGTAATGGTTGGACAGTATATCATTTCTGATGAGAATTGGACTCGGAGGCAAATGCTTGAGCAGCCAGAGCAATTATCTCGACTGCCCACACAACAGCGACCATGTCACTCGCCGCAGCGACCAGGGATGCTGTGGATGCCCAGCCCGTCGTCTACGCTGCACTCGAGGCAGCCATCGCCAACTATACGGCCGTCGCGAGGTACCTCGACGTCGATGGGGATACTGAGGCCGTGGCCACAGCGCTCCGACGATATGCGAGCGAACTCGAGGCGTCGGCATCGGATGCACCCGATCGGACCGTCCGGGTCCAGATGCAGAGCGGCCTCGAACCAGGTGTCGACCCGGCCGAGGCACTCCTCGTCGTCGGGGAGACAGCACTCGGAACGGGCGAGGGGCGAGGGACACACACCGCCATCATCGTCACCGGGGACGTTGACGGGAGCACACTCGCAGTCGCACTTGCGGCACTCTTCATTCAGGACATCGAGCCCGTGGCTGCCGCTGGGACCGGTGACGTCGTCTCTCTGGTCGTCGACCGACTCGAGGGAGCGAACGCGGTACGGGCTGTCGAGCGAAGCCTCGAGACGGTGTGACCGAGGCCATGGAAGAATCCGGTGACGAGACGAGTGGTGAGATGCCACGCTTTATGTGGTGGCCACGGATACGATACCACAATGACCCTGTACGTGACGAACACGTTGACGGGCGAGACGGAGCCCTTCGAGCCACAGGATCCCGAAAACGTTCTTCTCTACTACTGTGGCCTGACGGTCTCCGATCCCCCACACCTCGGGCATGCCCGTTCGTGGGTCCACGTCGACGTCATGCACCGCTGGCTCGAGCACCTCGGATACGGTGTCCGCCACGTTGAAAACTTCACTGACGTCAACGAGAAGATCGTTGCCCGCGTTGGACAGGACGACCTCGGGGAAACCGAAGCCGAAGTCGCAGACAGCTACATCGAACGAACGATCGCGGACATGCGCGCGCTCAATCTGCGCCGTGCGGAGGTCTACCCGCGTGTGTCGACGCACATTCCGGAGATTATCGACCTCATCGAGACGCTGATCGAGCGTGGCTACGCGTACGAATCGAACGGGTCGGTCTACTTCGACGTGACCGAATTCGAGGACTACGGCGCACTGTCGAATCAGGACCTCGAGGCCATCGAAATGCAGGGCGAGGCCGACGAACGGGCCGAGAAACGTCACCCGGCAGATTTCGCGCTGTGGAAAGCGGGCGGTGTGGCCCCCGAAGCCGTCACTGAGCACGCCAAGGGGATGACCTGGGAACGACCACCCAGCGGACAGACCTGGGACTCCCCCTGGGGTCCAGGCCGCCCCGGATGGCACATCGAGTGTTCGGCCATGAGCATGACCCATCTGGGAGAGACCCTCGACATCCACGTCGGCGGGCGGGACCTCGTCTTCCCCCATCACGAAAACGAGATCGCCCAGAGTGAGGCCGCAACGGGCCAGCAGTTCGCCACGTACTGGCTGCACTGTGAACTGTTCCAGATGGCAGATGAGAAGATGTCCTCGAGTCTCGGGAATTTCGTCACCGTCGAGGAGGCCATAGAGCAGTGGGGCACGAACGTGCTTCGGACGTTCCTCACTGCCGGTTCCTACAATAGCACACAGCTCTACGCTGACGAAACGATCGCCGAGGCCGAAGAACGCTGGACTCGTCTCGAGCGAGCCTACGAGACGGCTGTCTCGGCACTCGATTCCCCGGCAGCGGGGACGACAGTCGAGGACGAGGACCTACAGGAGACCGTCGAACGTGCACGCATGGACTTTACCGAGGCCATGAACAACGATTTCAACACTCGCGAGGCGCAGGCGACGCTCCTCTCTGTGGCTTCGGGGATCAACCGACACCTCGAGGGTGTGGGTGAGAACGGGGCGACAGTCCGTGATTCAACACAGCCGACCTACGACTATCAGGGACTCAAACGGGCTGTCGAGACGCTCGAGGAACTCGGCGACATACTCGGATTGGCGTTCGGTGATTCGACCACTGAGGGAACGGTCGACATCGCTGGCCAATTAGTCGAATTGATTCTCGAGATCCGGAGCCAGGAACGGGACGCAGGGAACTACGAACGTGCAGACGCGTTGCGTGACGAACTCGCGACACTGGGCATCGAAGTGCAGGACGACGCGGATGGTGTGAGTTACCGTTTACCCTGACACGCACCAACGTGAATAGGAAACGTAGGGAAGAACAAAACGTACGAGACTTTCTCGAGGCTGGAGCGGTCGACTCAGGAGACGTCGACACGCGTCCCGTAGCCAGCATCTCCAATGACGTCCGCTCCGTCGTACACGACTTCCCCCCGAACGATCGTCGTGACGGCTTTCCCCGTGAAACTCTCTCCTTCGAACGGCGTGACGCGGGTTTTCGAATGGAGCATGGTCCGATCCTCGAGCGTCCACTCGAGGTCGGGATCGACGATGGTGATATCCGCATCGGTGCCGACCTGGAGTGACCCTTTCTGTGGATACATCCCCCAGAC
>PUKM01000118.1 GCA_003552325.1 Natrialbaceae archaeon
ACAATGAGTACGGCAGAGGTTTCACGAGCACACGCCTGGGTGATGGCGGCACGCCCGCAGACGTTGCCGGCAGCGGCGGCACCGGTGCTCGTGGGAACGGGCCTTGCACTACACAACGACGTGTTTGCACCGATCGCTGCACTGTTCGCGTTCGTCGGGGCAGCGCTGATTCAGATCGGCACGAACTTCGCGAACGACTATTACGACGCGAAAAAAGGCGCCGATACGGACGAACGTGAAGGGTTTACCCGCGTGACACAATCGGGACTGATCCCCCCCAGCCAGGTCAAACGAGCGACTATCGTTACGTTCGCCCTGGCGATTCTCTCCGGGGTCTACCTCGTCGCCGTTGGGGGCCTCCCGATCCTCGTCATCGGGCTCGTAAGCGTTTTCTGTGGGTGGGCGTACACTGGCGGCCCCTACCCACTGGGCTATCACGGTCTCGGCGACCTGTTCGTTTTCGTCTTCTTCGGGGTCGTCGCCGTTGTCGGGACCTACTACGTCCAGGCAGTCGCCCACCTCGAGGGATTTCTCACCACGGTCCCACCCGGGACGATGCCACCCGAGGCGTTCGTCGCCAGCCTGCCAATCGCGGGGATTTCGACAGCGATTCTGGTCGTCAACAACGTTCGGGACCGTGAAACCGACGCTGAAACGGGGAAACGAACGTTGGCCGTCCGCCTGGGCTACTTCTGGTCCCGCGTGGAGTACGCCGCCTTGCTCGTCTTGGCGTATCTCACGCCCATATGGTTCTGGCTCGGCTGGGGCTTCGAGGTGACGGTACTCCTTCCACTTCTCACACTCCCCTACGCCGCCCTGATCACCCACACCGTCTGGACGCGGACCGACGGGAACGCCCTGAACCCTGCCCTCGAGCAAACCGGGAAGTTACTCGTGGGCTACGCACTCCTGTTCGCGATTGGGGTGGCGGTCTGATGACGCTTTCTCTGGAGTATCGCCCGTTCGAACTGGCACTCGAGCAGCCATTCGAAACGGCACAGGGAACCATCAGCACTCGTCGAGGCTTCCTGATCCGAGCCGAGCGTGACGGCGTAATCGGCATCGGCGAGGCCACGCCGCTGGCTGGCTGGACCGAATCCGAAGCGGATTGCCGGGACGCCCTTGACCGAGCGGTCGACGCAGCACCTGCAGGCAGTGACGCCGCCCTCGAGGCCGTCGACGGCACGGCAGCCGCTCGACACGGCGTTGCGTTGGCCGTTGCCGATCTGTTCGCAACCCGAAGCGCTCGGCCACTGTATCAGTACCTCGGAGATGGGACTCGGACAGCCCGCGTTCCGCTGAACGCCACCCTTGGCGACGGCGACGTGGAGACGACAGTCGATGCCGCTTCCAGGGCCGTCTCCCGTGGCTTTCGGTGTTGTAAGCTCAAAGTCGGTAAGCGCCCCCTCGAGGCCGACCTCGAACGTGTCCGTCGGGTGCGATCGGCCGTCGGTGGCGACATCGAGCTCCGTGTCGACGCAAACGGAGCCTGGACGTTCGAGGAAGCCCGCCACGCTATCGACGCGTTCGCTGACGTGGACCTCGCCATCGTCGAGCAACCCCTCCCAGCGGGCGCACTCGAGGGGCATGCAGCCCTTCGAGGGTACGGCCCCAAAATTGCCCTCGATGAAGGGATTCTCGAGCACGGCGTCGATGCGATCTGTACGGCACAGGCGGCGGACGTGCTCGTCCTCAAACCGATGGCACTGGGTGGCCTCGACGTCGCCCGCGAGGTCATCGCCTGGACGGATGAAATGGGGCTCGAGACACTCGTGACGACGACGATCGACGGCGTCGTCGCCCGCACCGCAGCCGTCCACCTCGCCGCAGCGATTCCGGACGTGCCGGCCTGTGGGCTCGCAACAGGCGACTTACTGGCAACCGATCTCGGCCCCGATCCAGTCATCATCGACAAAGGTTCGGGCGTCGTGCCACAGGCGAAGGGACTCGGGATAGGCGATCTCTGGGGTGAGCACGCGTGATAGATACCGGCATCGAATCCCTCGAGGGGGACCCACTGGAGCACCGGGCCGCGGCAACGCCGGATCGGGTTGTACTCGTGGACGCCGACAGGAACAGACGATGGACGGCCCGAGCACTCGACCAGTGGGTCGAGGAGTTGTCGACGGCGCTCCCTGGAGCCAACGAGCCGCTCGGGATACTCATGTCGAGTCGGCCCGCCTTCGTGCGAGTGTTCTGGGCGGCCGTGCGGACTGGCCGTCCACTCGTTCCGCTCAACGTGCGTGAAACGCCGGAGACCATCGCGAGGAAAGCGACGCGAGCAGGGGTGAGAACGATCATCTGCGGCGGGGAAACAGCGGCGCTGACTCGAGCAGTGCGAGCGGAGGGAACGCCAGTGTGTGATGTCTACACCGTCGACGGACAGGGTGCAGAGCCACTCGAGGCGCTCGAACAGTCCGAACCGGCCGCACTAAGCGACGAACCCAAGAGAGACACACGAGCGGAGCGCGATGCATCCCCAGCGTCCGTCGAACTCGCCCCAGAGACGGCGCTCGTCCTGTTCACCTCAGGCACGACGGGCGACCCCAAAGGCGTGCGACTCACTATGTCGAATCTGCTCGCGAGTGCGACCGCGTCAGCCTTCCGGCTCGGTCTCTCGAGCGACGATCGCTGGCTCTGTTGTCTGCCGATGTATCACATGGGTGGCCTGGCACCCGCCGTCCGCTCGCTGCTGTACGGAACGACCGCGGTCATCCAACGGGAGTTCGACCCAACCGACACGGCTGCCCTGCTCGAGGACGCCGGGATTACCGGCGTATCGCTGGTGCCGACGATGCTCTCTCGTTTGCTCGAGGCCGGCTGGGAACCGCCGTCGACGCTCCGGTTCGTCCTCCTCGGCGGGGCTCCCGCGACCGAATCGGTGCTCGAGCAGGCGCTCGCGCGAAAAATACCCGTGTGCCCCACGTACGGGATGACCGAAACAGCATCACAGATCGCCACCGCCACTCCTCCCGTGCTCCGAGACCGGCCGAAAACCGTCGGTCAGCCACTTGTGGGAACTCGCGTCACCGTCGTCGATCCCTCTGGCGAGCCCGTCGAGCGGGGAACGGCCGGTGAACTCGTCGTCGACGGACCGACAGTGACCCCCGGCTACCTCGAGGCGGACACTGACGCATTTGGCCCCTACGGCCTCCACACGGGTGATCTCGGCCGGTGCGACGAGGACGGCTATCTGTGGGTCCTCGGTCGACGCAGTGACCGAATCATCAGTGGAGGTGAAAACGTCGACCCCGTCGAAGTGCAGGAGGTACTCGAGACACATCCACTGGTCGAGACAGCAGTCGTCGTGGGCATCCCAGACCCAGAGTGGGGGGAACGGGTGTCGGCACTCGTCGTGCCATCCGAGTCAGCCATCGATGATCCCCAGAGGACTGGAGAGCGCCCAGCACTCGAGCCCGAAATGCTGCGGGAACACTGTCGAACGTCATTGGCGGGGTTCAAGTGTCCGAAAACGATCGCAATGACGAACACGATCCCACGAACGCACTCGGGAACGGTCGACCGGACAGCGGTCATCGAACACCTGACTGACGCGAAGACCGCGTCTGAACGCAGGCGCTCGCGTGGCGGGACGTCTCAATCGTAACCATGTGCACACTCATTCTCGCCTGGCAGGTGTTCGACGAAACACCGGTCGTTGTCGCCGCCAACCGCGACGAACGACTGGACCGACCGAGTGAACCACCACGCCAGTCCGGTGCCGATCCCGCCGTTGTCGCTCCACGGGATGAGCGTGCAGGAGGTACCTGGATTGGAATCAACGACGACGGCTGTTTCGCAGGCATCACCAACCGCTGGACCGACACCGAACTCGAAGCCACTCGTTCTCGAGGGCATCTCGTCGGAGACGCACTCACGTGTCAGTCGGTGGTGGCCGCTCGAGACCGAGTTGAGGCCGCCGTCAGTGCCGACAGCTACGACGGTTTCTCTCTCGTCGTCGCCGACGCAGCCGATGCGTTCTGCCTCGAGTGGGACGGCACCCTTCAGACGACACGCTTCGACCCCGGTGTGCACGTCGTCGTCAACGTCGGCGTCGACGACCGGTTCTCGATACCACACTCGCGACAGGACGCCGGCAGGAAACAGGCCACGAACGCGCGAGCCGTCATGGAGGCCCTCGACCTGGAGGAAGGGGCCAATACTGCAAGCCAGGAGGTGGGGGACGCCAGCTCGGCGCGAGTAGTCTCCTGGCTCGAATCGGCGGCAAATGTGTTGGGAGATCACGAGTACGGCGTCTGTATCCACGGTGACGGCTTCGGTACGAGGTCGTCTTCGTTGATTGCCCTCGGCGACTGCTGTGGCTATGCGTTTGCAGACGGACCACCCTGTACCACACCGTTTGAACCGATTTCCGTGTCTGCAGAGTGGTCGATGTCAGATCGATTCATCACCAGGCTCGAAGGGCACCTTTAAGCGCCTCCCCACCCGTGGTCATGATATGCACGTGCAGGGACCCCGAGCGGGTAGTTTCACCGGAGGCCGATATCCATGAGTGCCCCCGGAACCGACATCGAGTTGTCCGAAGACGAACGGGCTGGATTGGCGCTGGTTCGCGAAACGGGCGGTATCCACCAGAGTGACTTTTGGAAGGAACTCGACGTGTCCTCCCGAAAAGGCAGTCGAATCGTCGAATCGCTCGTCGAATTGGAACTGGTCGACCGCGAGGAAACCGTCTACGCTGGTCACAACACCTATTATATCACCCCAACCGCTCGAGACCTCGATTTCACCCTGTTGATGGCCGGAGACATGCTCTCGCCGTTCATCGGTGAAGAGGAAGTCGACCCCAACAGTGACGCCTTCTCCCAGTGGATTATGAACCTGGCCTACCAGGAGTAACCGACAGCGCCGTGGTGTTTTTCTCGAGCAAATCGACTCTCGAGTGTATCGTACACCAGATGCGCGCGTCGACAGTTATACCGATGGGCGTTCGATGAGTACGAACGGATCCCGTTCGCGGTTGTAATAGGGCACGTCCCCATCGATGGCGTCGATCAGACGACGATGGACCTCACGAGCGGCTCGTCCTTCGTCCGGTTTGAGGGAGTGGAGGCCCCGCATGTCGTCCCAGAAACCGCCGTCGAGCCACAGAAGCGTTTCATCGCTGGACTCGTAGACGACCTCTCCTTTTTCTGTCAACCCGTCGATTGCGAGTTGTCGGCCCGAAAGCTGGGCTCTGGCGAGGATCGCCGCGAGTTGTCGCCTCGAGACGGGGGCGTGTAGTGCGACCGCGTCTATCGTCTCGCCAAAGTAGGATTCGACGAGATCACACGCACGTGAAAACTCGTCGAACTCGACTTCAGCATCGGGTGTGATTTTCATGGGGTCTCGGAGGGGTGCAACTTTGATTAGGCTTCTTATCCAATGTATATAAAGGTATGCGCGTCGTGCCGGATCCAGGTCTTGTTGTGGGCAGATGTCCCGTCTTGCCAGCCCCGACCTGTCTACGCGCTCCACGTGGGATTGCTCGAGCGGTCGCTTCAGTGACTACTGAACCCTGCGTATGGCGTTCCCCTATTCCGCGCCCACTGGAGTCCACTCCGAACTTGGGCCGTTAACACGGCAAGGAAGCCATCAACGGCTCCTGGACGAAGTGAGCCAACGTGATCCGCACACTGATTGAAACCGGCTCGGTCTCGAGCGTTACCGCTCGGGATGTACCGGCGCGTCGAATCCACCTCGAACGAGCGGCTTGGCGATGTGGCGACGGGCACAGGGCGGAACCTCGTACCACCCGACCTCGAGGTCACGCTCGAGTGGACGGCTCGATTTCTCCGCGGTGCTCGTTTTGCAGTCACGACACCGATAGCCCTGTCCCCGTCCCGCACTCTCCATCGTCCGATCACAGTCCGGGCAGAGAGGGGTCACACGCTCGGTTGTGACCAGCCTACGGACGGCGAACTTCTCCAGTTTGACCGTGCCCCGACTCAGTTCACCACAGACGGTGAGCCGGTCACCTGGTCTGAGCGCGCGGACCCGATCACGGAAGCGTTTCGTGGGCTCGAACGCGGCACACGCCACCGTCTTTGACTCCTCGTGGGGACCGTCACCGACCTCGAGCCCAATCTCGAGGTCGAAAAAGACGTGCCCCCCGCGACGGGTTTCTGGCGCAGTGACCACGGTTCCATCGAGGCGATAGGCACGACCCTCCACCAGAGTGTCAGCATGTCGCAGGTGTCCGTCGGTCCCCTGATTCGTGACGAAGGTGCGGCGCTCGGCAACGGGTTCGCTCTCGATAGCACTCGAGACGCGCTTCGTCGCTTCCGAGTCGTCCCCCCGAATCCCGTGTAGGATCGGTCCGGGGGTGTGGGGAACACAGACCGTTTCGTCTTCGCCACGGTCGATGGTATCCCAGACCGTCGGGTAGGCGGTATCCGCGGCGACGCGGACACTCTCCGCATCGACCGCACGCGGGGTACCCCATCGGGACTCCTCGCGATAGGCGATCGTTTCGTACGTCCAGTCCTCCAATGCTTCCCAGGCACCGATCGCCGCGAGTGCGCCAATTCGCCCTCGACCGTTTCCGCGGCCCCAGTGACGATACCCCGTCGAGTCGGCCAGTGAGACGGCGTCCTCGATGCTGTGGTGGTCGGTGATCGCCTCAGGCGCGAACGATGCCACGGCTTCCGGCACCTGTTCGGCCACGTGAGGGGCCACGACCAATCCAGGGTTCGTCCGGTCGTCTGCCGTCTCAGCACACCGCTCGATCACCCCTCGAGCGATGTCGAACGCTGCTTCAGGGGCCGTGTCCTCAGCGAGGTGGATCGCCAGTGCGGCGTTGCCCCGCGTTTTGTGTTTGACCGCGGGGTTTAGTCGGACGAGGAGCAATCGCTCGACGCCGTCCCCTTCACGCTCGAGCGCCGAGGCAATGCGGTGGGCGACGAAGGTGGTACACATCCCGCGTTCACGGGAGTCAGTGTCGTCCAGCCCAATGACGGTCATTGCAACCGATTCGAGCGGAACGGGTTTGCCCGTTTCGTTCGAGCGGGCAACGAGTCCCTGTGGCCGGGTCTCGTCCGAGTGCGGGTACTGCGGTGCCCACCCGACGTGGTCCAATACCGATGGCTACGAATCGTCAGTGGGTTTCGGCAGCGAAATAACCGGCAGCTCCGGGTCGGTAACGAGCTGTGAAGCCGAGTCACCGGAGAGCAGTCTGATAAGGCGACTTCCACCACGAGCCCGGAACGCGATTGCGTCGGCGCCGACGGCGGCGGCCTCATCGAACAGCGCTGGGACCACCGACGTGGCAAAGACTGTTCGAGTTTCGACGGCTGTCGTTGGACGTAGCACCGTCTCGACGATCTCGAGGAACGATGATGCATCCTCTTGACGTTTCCCGATCGGTGCCTTATCCGGTGCGCCGTCGGCTTTTTCGATGACGTGGACGGCCGTGATCTGCTCGATGCCATCGAGATAGGGCTCGAGTGCGGCCGCAGTCGTGTGTGCATCCTCTGCGGAGGCGACCGGGACGAGGAGGTGCGTAAGCTGATTCATACTGATCGTCCGAGAGTGTATTGTAAATAGGTTTTCCCGGCGCGTTGTGGCACGGAGCGCTCTCACTCGAGGTGCCCCTCCGTCCAGAGACCAGTGCATCTAACCGGAGCCCGCGTGGCTGACCACGAACAGTCACAATCCCCCAAATCGCCGGACGTGACAGCGCGCTCCGGGGAAACGCTGATATAGGAGGAGTATCTTACCTTCTCCTATGACCCGATCCGCACTGGTCGGTAACGTGACCGCGATGCTCGAGGACGCGGGGTTTACCGTAAGTGACCGGTGTGCGATTCGCCCCAAGAGCTTCGACATCGCTGCACGGCGTGGCGATGATCTGCTCCTCGTGAAAATCCTCGGGAACATCGACGCGTTCAACCAGGCGACCGGCCACGAGATGCGCCGGCTGGGAAGCTACCTCGAGGCCACTCCGCTCGTCATCGGCCTCCGGAGCCGTGACGAGGATCTGAAACCCGACGTCGTCTACTTCCGTCACGGCGTGCCGGTGTTCAGCCCCGATACGGCGTACAACCTGTTTATCGAGGGGGTTCCACCACTCATCTACGCCGCCCCCGGTGGGCTCTACGTCAACATCGACGGTGATCTGCTGGCGGACGAACGCAAGTCCCGTGAGTGGAGTCTCGGACAGCTCGCGAACGAACTCGGCGTCTCCCGACGGACCGTCTCGAAGTACGAAGACGGGATGAACGCCTCGATCGAGGTTGCGATGGCACTCGAGGACCTGTTCGACGCCCCGCTCACGAGCCCGGTGGACGTCCTCGAAGGGACTGACGACGTCCACGAACAGGATGAGACGCCGGATGCGCCGGATGCCGATCCTGACGACGAGGAGGTCGTCGCCGTGCTCACTCGAGCGGGGTATCGCGTCCACCCGACGCTCCGGTCGCCGTTTAAAGCGGTAAGCCAGGACGAAGCCGACGACGAGGACGTGGTGTTGACCGGCCACTCGGCCTTTACCAAGGCGGCCGAAAAGCGTGCCCGGATCATGAGTTCCATCGGGCGCGTGACCCGAACCCAATCGGTGTACGTCGTCGAACGCGCGAAACAGGACGCCGTCGACGGGACGGCACTGATCGAGCGGGACGAACTCGAGGGGTTCGAGGAAGCAGCCGAACTCCGAAAACTCATTCGCGAGCGAGCCGAGCGGGAAGAGGCGGTCTAAGCCGTTTCGATCCCGGGCTCTGTGAGGAGTAACGAGAACAGCTCCATAGCAATCCGTTATAGCAGATACGAAAGTCGTACTGAGTCCACACCGCCTATCGGTGGCCGGGCCTCAACGAACAGGCGACTATGCGGGCCGGTTGATTCGGCCACGTGGTGGACCAGTTGGTATCACTGATCGTCCTCGTCCCAGACTTCCGGCCACCCCGATGGTGGCTGGGTACAGCTCCAGTGAACGCCAACCTTCGAGTCGTTTTCCACGTCCGAAAAAAAGCCAGTATCGTTTTCCCAGAGGGATCCCGTGAGGAGCCGCCCGTCGCCAATTTGTACCCAGAAGTACTCGAACCACGGATGGATACTGATGGTGGCCGTTTCAACGTATTCGTCGCCCGGTGTCTCAACGGCGATTTCGACATCGTAATCGCGGAGTTTCGCCGGGAACTCGACGCCCGGAAGCGCCTCCGCTGCTCCCCGTTCGCCTGCGTACTCGTTGTTCGAGACGGATTCGACTTCACGGACCTCCGCTGCGGGGTCGACCGATAGTTTGGTGTCAACGAAGACGTCGTCCCCGGCTGCAATCCGGATCGACGCGTCGACCGTGTCGCTGGTTTGATTGCTGAGTTTGAGTTCGCCCGAATCCTCACGAGTCGGGGTCACTTCGTCGAAACGGAGGTTCTCGAGGAGGATCCCGCTTTCAATCTCGTGTGCGTAGTAGCGATTGTTCTCGGTGTCCCACAGGACCGTCTCGTCGCTGACGAGGTCCGGATATTGAAGCGTGGTAGCAGTGTATTCGCCGTCCTCGAGGGCCGTTGTGACTTCGTCGTGGGCGCTTCTGGGTATCAATCGGGTGGGAATTGTGGGGACTTCATTGAGCGGCACGAAAGACTCCGTACACCGTTCGTATTCCGGCCGTTCGAGCGCATCCAGACAACCGGCTGTCACGGTGGCGATGCCGGCTACAGTCGTCGTCAGGAGGGCACGTCTGCGCATGGTCGAACCCACGCAGGGTCGGCTAAATACTTTCTGTCGCCTGGAAAGTCGGTGTGTGGATTCCATCGGGAAGAATAAAAGGTTGCCAGTGCTCGCGGGTCGTTCGGTGGAACAGAGCGACGCACCGTCGAGGGGGCTAGCGGAGCAACAGAGCACAAAACATTTACACGTTCGTCATCCTGGGGTAGACGAGAACGAGCGGCATGGGCAACGATACGGGAGAGATGGACGCAGAGACCGGTGTGAGAGAGAGACAGGAGTCACGCCACTCTACCGGTGGACGCCTCACTCGGCGTCGACTCCTGACACTGACTGGGGCGACATCGGTTGGTGGGTTCGCCGGGTGTCTCTCCACACTCGGGATCGGTGGGACGTCCTGCAACGGCTACGACATCGACGCCGACGCTGACCTCGAGGGGGCCGACCTCTCGGACTGTTCGCTCAGGGATGTTGACCTCTCGGAGGCAACCCTTCGAGGGGCAACGCTCGATGGAGCCGACCTTCGGGGCGCAGACCTGTTTTTTGCCGACGTGACGGATGCCAGTTTTCGTGAGGCAGACCTTCGCGAGGCGACGTACCTGTTCAGCGCCCTCGCCGACACCGACGTTCGTGGCGCGGACTTTTCTCACGCGATGCTCACCGGTGTCGAACTCGAGGATGCCGATCTCAGTGCGGGGCGGTTTGTCGGCGCTCAGTTGAACGACGTCACGTTTCGGGACGTCGACCTCACTGATGCCCGGTTGGACGAAGCAACGGTCACCGATGGCTCGTTCCAGGACGTGACGCTGTCGGGGGCGTCACTCACGGACGCGACCCTGGATGGCCTCGAGTTGACCGACGTCTCCCTCGACGGAGCCTCCCTCGAGGGCGTCTCGCTCGCAGACACCGCTCTAACGGGGAAATCCTTCGACGGTGCGGACCTGACCGATTCGACGCTGGCGGGGGCGGATTGTACGGCGGCGACGTTCGAGGAAGCGACCCTCACGGGCACGGATTTCACGGACGCCGACCTGACCGAGGCCACGCTGACGGCGGCCAGTCTCCAGGGCGCGACGCTCGAGGGCGTCACCCTCGAGGAGACCTCGTTTGTGCGAGCCACCCTAGACGGAGTCAATGCCAGGGCTGTCGATTTTACTGGGGCCACGCTCGAGGACGCCACGTTTCGTGACGCCGATGTGACCGATGCAAATTTTCAGGGGGTCGACCTGTCTGGGATCGACTTCACGGGTGCCGATCTCACCGGTGTCCAGTTACACGCAGCCGATCTCACCGGCGCTACGTTCACGAACGCAACACTCGATGACGCGAACCTCTACCAGGCGGTCGTCGCTGACGTAACCTGGGAGGGTGTCCACTCACTCGAGGGGACGTCACTCATCGACCTCGACCTGACAGAAGCTACGTTCGCGGGGGCGTCGTTCGACGGTGCCGACGTCTTCTGGACGGACTTTTCGGCGGCTGACCTCAGCGGAGCAACCTTCGTGGGGGCCGACGGTACTGAAGCCGACTTCAAAAAAGCGGATCTGCGTGACGTCGACTTCACCGATGCAGCGCTCAGGGACGCCGATTTTCGGGAGGCAACACTCGAGGGTGGGGACCTGACCGGGGCCGATATCGAGGGGGCTGATTTCACCGGCGCAGTGTGGGTCGACGGCGCTCGGTGTGGGGACGGTGACTGTGATGGGCGAGCCGAAAACGGATAGAGGTCACAGTGGCGTTACTCGAGTACTCGAAACGCTCTCAGGCGTACGTTTCCTCGAGGTAGGCGACGATATCGCTGCTTTCGGGCATCCCGTGGACGTCGTTCGCCTCGTCTGTGATCACGGGGACGCCGGTCTGCCCGCTGATGGCTTCGACTTCCGTCCGTTCGCTGTGTGCGGATGGCACTTCGACGACGTCGAAGTCGAGGTCGAGTTCCTCGAGTTTGGTGCGGACTTTCGCACAGTACGGACAACCGGGCAGTTCGTAGAAGGTTATGTCTGCCATGGTTGTTGTGAGTCGTTCGATATAAAAGAGCCCACCGGAAGGCGACGGCGTTGCCGCTCGAGTGTCATCGTCCGCTGAGCCGAACGCGTTTCAGACCGTTTAATGCCCCTCGGTGTGCCACCTTCCCCTATGACCACAGAGGACCTGATTGCGGCACTCAGCGACGCCGACGCGGTTCGCTTCGGTGAATTCGAACTCTCACACGGCGGCACCAGCGAGTACTACGTCGATAAGTACCTCTTCGAAACGGACCCCCGCTGTCTCGGATTGATCGCATCGGCATTTGCCGACCGCCTCGAGGACGGCGAGATACTCGGCGGGGTCGCCCTCGGTGGCGTCCCGCTTGCGGCAGCGACGAGCGTCGAGGCTGACGTCCCGTACGTGATCGCCCGAAAACAGCGCAAGGAGTACGGGACCGGCAACCTGATCGAGGGACGACTCGAGGACGGGGAATCGGTCGTCGTCGTCGAGGACATCGTCACGACGGGGACGAGTCTGCTCGAGGCCGTCGAGGCGCTCCGGGAGGCGGGCGCGACCGTCGACCGTGCGTTGGTGGTCGTCGACAGACAGGAGGGTGGCCGAGAGCGTATCGAGGAGGCCGGTATCGAGATGGAGGCGCTGGTGACGGCCGAGCAACTGCTCGCCGATCAGTAGCGGCGCGCCCGTCTACAGATCGTCACTCCCGGTGAACTGGCGACTCACCTGCAAGTGCACCGGTATACAGCACACCAGCCCGCTCACTGCCCGTAGGATTCGAACTTCTCGAGGACGACCTCGAGCTGGTCGTCAGACAGTGTCTGTGGCTCGAGACCGGCCGCCCGTGCCTCGAGATAGATGCGGGCGAGGCTCTCGACGTGGACCGTGTTCTCCAGAGCCGTCTCGAGGTCGGGTGCGGTGACGACGAGGCCGTGGTTTTCGATGAAACAGGCGGTGGTGTCGGCGTCGCGCATGGCCATGACGATGTGTTCGGCCAGGGCGTCCGTTCCGTAGGGGGCGTAGGTCGCGACGGGTACTGACTTGCCGACGGCGACGATCATGTAGTGGATCGGTGGCAAGGGTTCGTTCGCGATCGCCAGTGTCGTCGACCACGGCGAGTGGGTGTGGACGATCGCGCCCACGTCCTCGCGGGCGTAGATGGCGCTGTGCATTGGCACCTCGCTGCTGGGGGCCATCTCCCCGTCGCGTTGGTCACCATCGACACCGACGACGGGTACGTCCGTGGTGTCGAACGAATCGTAGGGGACGCCGGTCGGCGTAATGGCGAACGCATCTCCCTCCCTAACGCTCAGGTTACCTGTGCGTCCCGGCGTCAGGGTGGCGAGTTCGTGGGCGTGGTCGACGACCTGCTGGCGCTGGGACTCGAGCATCATCGTACCACCTCCGTTACCGCCCCAAAGTCATCTATCCTGTGGTCGGGCGTGCGATAGGGACCCTCAGTATCGGCGCTAACACCGTCGTGATCGAACAACACCGTCTCGATGCCGAGTGCGTTCGCGCCGACCACATCTGCGGA
>PUKM01000233.1 GCA_003552325.1 Natrialbaceae archaeon
CGTCGTCACGTAACAGTATCTGTACCTGTGAGTCGGCGTCTCGGTCCTGGAAGTTGTCAGCCAGATACTCGGCGTCGTCGGCGATGGTGTAGGTCCCCGCGGCGAGGGGCCCGGGTAGGGACTTCGCCCAGTCGGGGGCGTCCTGTGGGAGGAAATCGGCCTCGTTGAACTCCGTGTCGATCCCGGTCGCGCCGTACGCGCCAGCGCCGGCGACCAGGAACGCGACGAGGACGACCGCGAGGGGGGCTCGGCGTGAGAGGGCGACCCCACTCGAGAGGACGCTGTTGATCGGCCCCGGCGTCACACCGAACGGTGGCTTTGCTCGATTTCGACCGAAACGGTTCTCGAGCAGGCTATCGACTTCGACCTTCAGGGCGGGGACGAACAAGCCGAAGGCGATGAAGGTGGCCAGAATGCCACCGGCACTGAGGACGGCGAAGTCCTGAATCGCGGGGAGCGGACTGACCACGTTCGACAGGAAGCCGATACCCGTCGAGAAGGTCGCTGCGGCAAGGGCGAGGACGACGCCGCCGAACCCGAGGATCATTCCCCCGCGGATGCCACGGACGCCGCCATCGGCCCGTGTTTCTCCCTCCGAAAGCGTCCCCGCTCGAGCCTCCCGATACCGCATCACGACGTGTAACGCGTAGTCGATAGAGAGCCCGATGAGGAGGAACGGAACGGCGATCAGCAGCTGGCTGGTGGGGATCTCCAGCCAGCCGATGAGCCCCGCGAGCCAGGCCATGACGACGCCGATCCCGAAGAGGCCGATGAGCACGTCGACGACGTCACGGTAGGTCACGCCGAGGACGAATAACACGAGGACGAGCGCGACAGGCGTGATGATGGCGAAACTATCGCCGACGGCGTTTTCGGAGGCCTCGTCGGTGATCCCCTGGCCGAAGACGAATCCGTCCTCGAATCGGTCGTCGAACAGCGCGGCAACGGCGACCTGAGCATCGTACGCCGCCTGTGGTTCCTCGTCATCGCCCGTCTCGTCCACCTGGAACATGAAGACGATGCGTGATTCGGCCTGTGTCTCACCGGGTTCGTACGACTGTGGGAGGAAGTCGATCGGATCCTCTCCTTGGGTATCCCCGTCGGGATCGAGCAGCTCTTCGAGCAACTCTTCGACGTCGTCAGCCGAACGGTTCTCGAGCGCCTCGATTTTCTCCTCGAGGGTTGGCGCGCTCGTGTCGGGTGGGCCGTTTGCCTCCTCGGCGCGGTCCTCGAAGACGGCCCCTGTGCCGACGACGTTCTCGAGGCCGACGAAGCCATCGTCGTCCAGGGTGTCGTTGATCGAGTCGTTCCCGCGGGCGTCCTGTTGTAACTCGAGGCCGTCGAGCAAGGAGTCCCTGGTGATGACGTCCGCGTCGCCGCCGTTGTCGCTTACGGCAGGATCGCGAATGACGATCTGGGTGACGACCCGATCGTCGGTGTTGTAGCGGTCGTCGATGTACTCGAGGGCATCTGTCTCCGCGGAGTCGGTTTCGAACTCGCCGATGCCGGCGTCCTCGGGTTCGTTGATGACGAAGCCCGCGATCATGCCGGCGGTGAGCACCAGCACGAGCAAAATTACCAGTTTGCTCCGGCCAACCACGATGGAGGCGTAGCGACTCGAGCGGTCCGTCGCCATCTACGTTCCACCCCGGCCGGGAGCCGGTGGCGTGCTCGTCGGTGCAGGCTGTCCTTCACCACCAACGCCACGGCCCCATACCCAAATCCGACCGTTCGTCAACACACTCATTGACCCGTATCGGAGGGGAACGATTATATCGCTTTGGATAGAATCGACATACGCATAATCCATATCCTATTATGAATGCCGATACCGACCGTGAACGCGGTGTCCTCTCCCCAGCTGATCGGGCCTTTCTTCTCGGCGAGCGCGACCTCGAGCATCCCCAATCGCGACGGAACGCTCGGGCGCGCATTCGCCAGCGAGTCCACGACGCGATGCTCGATTTTGACCTGCTGTTACACACGCTCTCGAACGACGACCGCCAGCAGATCTTCGACGAGGTCCACACCGACGAGGCCTTCCTCGACGCGTTGCGGGCGATGCTAGCCTTCACCTACGTTGGCACGGCCGAACAGGGGATGGCATTCGAGGAGGTCCTCCTCCCCGCCGTCCGAAGTTCAGAGGGGGCGATGGCGGCGAAAACACAGGGTGAAAACGTCGACGTCGAGGTCACCTTCGAGGTGGAAACGACGCCCGTCAATTCACTAGAGGGAGTGGCGGCCCGCCTCGAGACCGGATCGCCGGTCACCCCGCGAGAACTCTTTTCGCTCATCATGGAGGGCAGTCACGACCCAGCACAGTACGACGAAATTACCCTCTTGACTGGCGACCCGGGCGTTGGCTCCCAACCCGGTGACGAGCAGTTCCTCGAGCGTCTCGCGAGCTATCTGGACGCGGATCTCGAGGTCGAGAGTGAGACGCGTGCCGTGTTGTACCCCTGATTCTCGGTGTCTGGATTTCCACGGCTGTGGAACACCGCAATCCGTGACGAAACACCTAACTCGCCCGACCGAATACGGCCGGGCATGCACTCGGCCAACACCATCGGCGTGTCTCACGTTCGCAGTGTGTGGCCTCGAGCAGCCGTTTTTGTAGGGGCGCTTTTGCCCCACTAACAGCCCCGTTTCGACGGATGTATTGTACCGGACTTGAATAGACCACACAACGACCAGTGTGACTAATGACGCCGACACACCCCCAACCGAGACGACTGCGGACAGCACGCCGCCCATGGAGGGCGATGAACAGATGAAACACGAGACTGCACACGCACTCGAGGGCACCTACGACCCCGAGACGATCGAATCGACCTGGCAGGACGCCTGGGTCGAGGCGGC
>PUKM01000222.1 GCA_003552325.1 Natrialbaceae archaeon
GACGAAACCGTCGAGACCGGCGACGAGTTCCTGCTCGAGACCGAAGACGTACTCGCGACCGTCCGCGTCACGAGTATCGAGATCGGGGAAATGAAACGTGCCGAATCAGCTCCTGCCGAGGAGATTAAAACGGTCTGGACACGCGAGGTCGATAACGTATCGGTGAACATCACTATCCATCCACAGGACGGCCGTCACGACGACAGTCGGTCGATTACGGCGTACGTCCCCGGCGACTACGAGTTCGTCGTCGGTGAGACCGACTCCTTTGGCGATGACGAGTTCGAAATCGACGCGCTCGTCGTCCGTGGTGACGCCGAGGGCTACTTCCGCGATCGGTACGAAGAACCCGGTGACACCGTCTTCGCGAAGGACCTGAAGCGGGTGTACGCCTACGACGAGACGAGTCGAGCCTGGTCTGCCTGGTAAGCACCCACCATGACACACGCCGACGCCTTCGACGAACGACTCGAGGAACGCCAGCAACTGGCGTCCCAGGTCGCGTCACGAACCGGCGTCAGCGACCGCGTCGAAACGGCACTGGCGACCGTTCCGCGACACGCCTTCGTGCCCCCGAAGCGACAGCACAACGCCTACATCGACCGCCCGTTACCCATCGGCGACGGACAGACGATCAGCGCTCCACACATGGTCGCCATCATGGCCGACTTACTCGAGTGCACGCCGGGCGAAAAAGTCCTCGAGATCGGCACCGGCTGTGGGTATCACGCCGCCGTCACAGCCGAGCTCGTCGGGCCCGAACACGTTTATAGCGTCGAGTACAGCCCCGACCTCGCGGCGAACGCGGAGGACCGCCTCGAGGAACTTGGTTACGGCGAGATTTCGATCCGAACGGGTGACGGCCGCAAGGGATGGGACGCCCACGCCCCGTACGACGCAGCATACCTGACCTGTGGAGCCCCCGAATTCCCCGAAGCCGTCGTCGGGCAGATCCGTCCCGGCGGACGCCTTCTCGGCCCGCTCGGATCACCCGGCCAAACGCTCATCCATGCCGAAAAAAGAGACAACGGCACCCTCGAGCGACGAGCCGAAGGGGCCGTCCGGTTCGTCACGATGCGCGGCTGATATGGGGGCGGGACGAACGAACTCCATCGTGCTCTTAAAACGATCCAAACCTGACGTAGCCCTCGTATTGCATCCACACCGCACGTTGATCACTGGCAGTTGGTTCCGCTATCTGGCACAGCATTGGTATAAGGGGCATCTTTTACCGACACAAGGATGAACCTACAACCGATGGAAGTTCCAGAGGTAAATGCGGCTGTTGCATTCGGGTTACTGACGATGGTCTCCTGGGGAATTTGGATCGTCGTCGGGAACGCCGCGTCAGAATCTATCGATCCAACAACTGCTGCTGCGATCTCGTATCTCGTCGCGGCCATCTTTGCAGTCGGGTATGTTTTCGTATCAGGTGCCTCATTGGCCATCACGCCACGAGGTGGCGCACTCGCTGGCGTGGCTGGTTTGTTCGCCGGAATCGGCTTCGTCTCGATGTACATCGGTCTCTCACGTGGCTCAGCAACGGTCGTCTCGACGCTCGGTGCCATGTATTTCGTCATCGCAGCGCTCATTGGGATGGCTGTGCTCGGAGACGAAATTACCACCACGAGGATCGTCGGGCTCTTACTCGCGAGTTTCGGTGTCATCCTCGTCGCTCAGTAAACGTCTGACTCTCCGCTCTCAGACGATAATTGGTTCAGATCGTCGCAGGTGAAACACGAGGGATTTTGTCCTCGTCACGAACACATACTGGTATCACAGATGGCCGACCACCCACCACTCGAGGTGCAGTTGCTGCTCCAGGCCGCCCGCGAAACCGGCGCACTCGAGGCGCTGATGACCAGCGCGGAAACGCCTGCAGAGCTCACGGACCAAACAGACCTCACCGCCCGTGGCGCGGAACTACTCGTCTCCGCACTCACCGCCGAGGGATTTCTCGAGTATGTCGACGGCAGCTACGAACCGACCAACCGATCGCTTGGTTTCCTGGCGAAGAGAGACGTCCGATCGATCGGGACACTCCCGGCACGTCTCGACCGCCTCGAGCGCGGTGAGACGCTCGCACGAACGCTCGAGACCGATGACCCACCGGCGATGGCCACTCGTGAACAGCGAAATCAGTTGGGGAACGCGGCAGCCGTCGACGGCGCCACTGTTCGAGCGGTCGTCACAGCACTCGAGAACTTACATCCCGAGGGGGACGCTGCCCTGATCGTTCGCGGGGCACCGGGCAGGTACGCACGCGAGTTGCGTGTGCGGGGCCTCGAGTGTACGATCCTCGACTCGAGTGAGCGTCTCCAGGCAGCCGAGGCACTGCTCGGCCCGGCCGATATCACCTGTGTCGAAGGTTCCGTCACGAGTGGTCTCACCACAGCGCTCGAGGCAAGCCCGGTTGGTCCCCACGAGCGATTCGACCTGATCGTCGCCATCGATTGCTGTTTCCGCTTCGGGTCGGACGTCATCGAACGGCTCATCGCTGACGCCGGGGCTCACCTGGCACCCGGTGGATGGCTCGCCATCATCGAACGGCTCGAGCAACCAGCTGTCGTCACGACTGAAGCCCTGCTCGAGACGTCGGCTGGACGGTGCTATGCTGTCGAGCAGTATCACGAGTGGTTCGAAACAACCGGCCTCACGAACGAGATGTCCCGACGGATACCATCGACACCATACCACCTCGTCGGGGCGCAACAACTTCCGGAGTAGCTGGCTACTGCCTCGAGGACAGGTTTCACGCTGAATTGGGATCGGTTTGACACAGGACACGACGCTCGAGTGCACGCAAGCGAGTGGTTGATTACCATCGCGGCGATACGCTGGGTATGGAACTGGCGGCGTTACGAGACGACATGGTCGATGGGCTCTGCCACGAGTCCAAAGGCGTCCTCGAGAGCGACGCTATCGTCGCCGCCATGCGGACGGTCCCTCGTCACGAGTTCGTCGAGGACGACCACCACGCATACACCGATCGCGAACACGACCACCGGGGGACCCGTGTGCTCGCCCCACGAACCGTTGCTCGCTTACTCGAGGCACTCGACCCCAAGCCAGGCCACAGCGTCCTCGTCGTCGGCGTTGGCATCGGCTACACGGCCGCCGTCCTCGCGGAGCTCACCGGCGAAACGAACGTCCACGCCGTCGACATCGCCCGCCGGATGGTGTACGACGCCCGGGACAACCTGAGTCGAGCTGGCTACGACGGCGTTTTGGTCGACTGTAGAGACGGCGCGAAGGGGTTGCCCGACTACGCGCCGTTCGACCGGATACTCGTCGAGGCCGCCGCCGTCGCACCGCCACGAGCACTCACTAGCCAACTCGAGGGGGACGGACGACTCGTCTATCCGAGCGGTGGATACCCACAGACCCTCGAAGCTGTCTCGAGTGACGGAACGGTCGAACGATTCGGCAACGTCTCGTTCGATCCCCTGCTCGTCGATGGCGAACAAACCGGTGCTGTCGAACGGAACCGAACCGCCCGTGAGGACACCGAGTTCGCCATTGCCCGGTCCCAGTCACGGAGTGGGTGGGAGCGAGAGTGGATCGAGTGGGACTAGTCTTCGATCACCACGATCTCGTTGTTCGCCTGTTCGTTGACGTAATCGGTGTCAGCCGGCGGGACGACATCGACGTGAAGTGAGCCGGTTCGCTGGCCCTGGCGCAATTCGGGTTCCAGGTCGAGTGAGACGCTTCCGTCGGCGTCCGTCTCACCCTTTACTGCTGAATCCAGTGTCGCCTCCTCGCTCGAGACGATCACCGTCGCATCCTGGACGGTGTTCCCGTCGTCACCGATCACGGTCAGGTCGACATTGGACTCCGAGCCTGCATCGATCGTTGTCGGATCGACTTCGACATCGACCTCCGTTTCTGCAATCGTGCCGATTCCGCCGAGCATACTCATCATAATCGCCAGACTGGCCACCCCGACGACGAGGGCGATGATGAGTCGAATCGGGAGACCTTCGATACCACGGTCGTCTGCGACAAACCTCGTACGTGATCGCATGGTCTCCCTGGACCCATGTTTGTATATAAAACCGAAGCTCAAGAGCATTCACTCGATCATGAGGTGTCAGGGGGAAAAGTGGGGGGTGGGGGGGTGGCGACAGTTTGTCTCAGATCGCCATTGTATCCTATGGAGGGGAAGGGAATAAAAGTACTGTCTATACAGTTAGAGTGTGAGAAGTAGCAGTACTAATCAATTAGTATGTCTGTCGAGCGCCATGCCAACTAGCTTCCGTTGTGCCGCTCGCAAATGGTAGTGGTACGTGGGCGGCGAGATATCCAACGTCGTTGCTAGTTCTTCTCCCGTGCTTTCCCGTGGCCACGCGAAAAACCCGCTGTAATGAGCCACCTGCAACGCTTCCAATTGTTTGGCCGTCAGGTGTTCCTCGAGTTGCGTGTCCAGGCGACCGTTCGTCGTCCGCACACCGGTTTCCCGACGAGCCGTCAGTTCGGTGTCGCTGTAGTTCTCCTGGACGGATTCGACGAGCGCCCGCGTGTCGATCTGCCCTGGCACTGAGAGGACGAGAGACGTCGAGCCCCCTTTACTCGTCGCTGCAGAGACGTGGGCATCGAATTCCCGGAGCGTCCTGATAAACGGCGTCGGGACGACAGTCAACTCGAGCAGGGTCGCCTGTTCGCCCTCCGAGACGAGAGAAAGTGATTCGATCGTCGCCCACGACTCCGTTTCTTGCTGGAGTGACGGGACGTCGAACTCGCCGTCTGCGACGGAAACGAAGAGTACCGCCTCCTCGGTGCGATCGATGAGCCCCTCAAGTGAGAGTGTTCTCCCGAGTACCCCCTCGAGACGGTTGAGCAACAGCCGTGGACTCGCTGACTCGAGTTCGATCTCGAGTCGACTATCGGTCACCATCGCTCGTGTTCGTTCGACCGAACGGATCGCATGTCCAATTGTTTCACCGAGTTCGCCAAGCACTTCACGTTCGCTCTCACTCAACGCGGACGCCTGTGGCGCGTGGATCACGAACGCACCATAGGTTCGATCACCATCGAGCAGGGGGACAGCGACAACAGTCTGGTAACCGTACGTGAGCGCAGCTCGTCGTCGCTCGTCCCATCCAGGTTCGTCGAGGACGTTGTCGACGACCTGAACCGATTCGGTCTCGAGTGCACGTTCGATGAGGCCCCACTCCGGGGCCGCCGTTCCCTCATCCCGCAGCTGATCGATGTACGTGGCGTCGATTCCGTCCCAGACCTCCGGCGTGGGCCCATTTCGATCGTGTGCGGTCGTCCACGCGCCGAGGTAGCGGTCTGTCTCAGCCAACTGGGTGCAGACGTGTTCTTCGATAGCTCGCCGGGTGGTCGCCTGTGCGATCCCACGATTGATCGCCCGAACGATCTCGTTCGTGTGATTGAGTCGCGTCAACGCTTCGTTCTGTTCAGTGAGCGTCCGGTCGTGTTCGCGCAACAGTTGCTCGCGTTCGGCCCGGTCGAGCGCCGCTTCCGTATTCGCTCCCAAGATGTTGAGCAGTTCGCGCATCGATTCATCGAACCCTTCACCACGATCAGTCCCCGCAACGAGGATGCCGTGGGTGCCAAGTGGCACGATAAGTTCGCTCCCACCACCCATCTCGAGGGCGTGTTGAACCGCCGACGTGGCGGTCTCTGGGCCGGTTCGATACCGTGGCTCACCAGCCGAAAACGCCTCCCAGAGCAATCCATCACCCCGTTCGATCGTCGACGACGACGACACCGCCTGGCGCGTCTCCGGCGTCGACACGACGTGGACCAGCGCCCCCTTCGTGGGTTCAAACTGATACGCCGCCACGATGGGAACCTCCAGAATCGACTGAGCGGTCCCAACCGCTGCTCGATACATCTCGGTCTTCGTTCCCGCACGCATGAGGTCTCGAGTCGTTTCGTGTAACGTTGCCAGGGTCTGTTCGTATCGTCGCTTACTCTCACGAAGTTCAGTCTCTGCCCGGTACTGTGAGACGGCGTTCGAGATCTGATTCGCAAGCAGTGTAAACTGATCACTCCCCGGTTGTTTTTGTAAATACTGCGTCACGCCCGCAGCGATCGCCTCACTCGCAATCACTTCGGACCCTTTGCCCGTAAAAAGAATAAACGGCAGTTCGGGATCGCGGCTTCGGACGGCCTCGAGTAACTCGAGTCCGTTCATCGTCGGCATATCGTAATCGCTCACGATACAATCGATTGCCTCCCGCTCGAGGACATCGAGTGCGTCCGCCCCACTTCTCACCCCAGTCACCTCGAACTGGTCGTCTTCTCGCTCGAGCATGCTCGCTGTCAAGTCCACGAATCCCGCCTCGTTGTCGACAGCGAGCACGCGAGTTCTCGACAGAGGGTCCTCAGCCACGGTCGATCACCTGCGTGCTCGAGGGGGGACAGTAATTGAGACGAGACATAGTCATCGGTGGAACGAAGATCCGATATTACTAAAGGATTAGTGTACTCAGCGAGTGTCTTCGAGGTGTGTCAACCGGTCCTCGAGCAGATAATCAGTCGCGAGACGAACCCGTGGATGGTCGATTGCTGGTTCCGTGAGGCGAAGGTATGTGCTCTTTTTTCCTACATCGTCACTTGGAACCCAGTACAGTTCCCCAGAATCTCGACATCGAACGGCGAACGCATCGACCGTAGTGTCGTAGTCGACCACTGTGGGATCTCCGTCAACAGTCGTTTTGCTTCCTGTCTTGAAACGAATACACGCATCTTCTCTCCACCCTGTTTTACACTGTACTCGGTATAGCCGTGATCCATCATCGAGAATAAGGTCATACTTTTCGTTATCTCCGAACGGAATCGAGACGCCGTACCCTGCGGCCACGAGTGTGCTGAGTATGCGGGCCTCGGTTTTATTTCCAATCTGTTTTGTGTTCACACCGTGACTCCAGCCTGATGACATATAACGTCGAAAGCGAGTGCAACTGAAATCATCTGTACACAAAACGCTCAGAACTGGGTTACCTGAATAGCGCTCGAGGAATAGTGAAAGCACTCACTCTGTTTTGTACATGATACACTCATATTCCAGGTAACGAGGATACCGATTCCGTCCGGTCGTCAGTTATCTTCGGTAAAAGCGCCCGAGGCGGGATTTGAACCCGCGTCACGACCGTGACAGGGTCGTATGATAGGCCACTACACCACCCGGGCTTGCTGCAATCAATCGTTTCCCGGTGGCAGTATTAAGACTTTCCAATCGACGCCGCCGTGGTATCGGGGCACGTGGACAGTCTCCTCGAGCAACCAGATCACCATCTGGGACGGTCATGTCAGTAACCAGCACGATATCCGCAACGTCTTTAGTATCGGGGGCTGAACGTCCGATAGAGACGACGGCCGGTCATGGCCGGCCGCAGTAGCGTAGCTTACGCGCACTTCACAACCGTTAAATGCCTGCCCGAGATACGTCACTGTAGTATCTCGTGACAGCCGCTTCTCTCCCGGTAGGCCGGACCAACAACACATGGTAGACGTAAGCCAACACGAACTCGTGCCAGAGCACACCGTCCTCGACGAGGAGGTGCTCGAGGACGTGCTCGCCGAGTATGACATCGACCGTACAGACTTACCGAAAATCAAACGCAGGGACAAGGCCCTTCCCGACGATGCCGAGGTCGGGGACGTAATCAAAATCGTGCGAAACTCACGGACGACGGATCAGGCCGTCGTCTATCGACTTGTGGTGGAATAAATGGAACTGGACAGAACACTCAGACGGGACATTTCGCGGGAGTACTTTTCGCGAGAACGGCTCGCCGAACATCATTATCGCTCGTTTAACGCGTTTTTGACGCGTGGAATGCAAGAAGTCGTCGACGAAAAGGCGACGATCGATACGGACATCGGTGATAAAGAAGGCGAAGAACCGGTACACGTCGAACTCGGTGACGTGAGGGTCGTCACCCCGCGTGTACGCGAGGCGGACGGCTCCGAGGAACTCCTCTATCCGCAGGAAGCCCGGCTCCGGAACATCACTTACTCCGCACCGGTGTTCATGGAGATGTCGATCGTCGTCGGCGAGGAAGGCGACCAGCGAATCGTCGACTCGACGGAGACGAAGATCGGCCGGATGCCGATTATGGTCGGCTCCGAGAAGTGTAACATCGCCGGATTCAGCGATCAGGACCTGATCGAGATCGGCGAAGACCCCGCTGACCCCGGTGGCTACTTCATCGTCAACGGCTCAGAGCGCGTGCTCATGACGAGTGAGGACCTCGCGCCGAACAAGATCCTCGCCGAGTACGACACGAAATACGGCGACGAGATTCAGGTCGCCAAAACGTTTAGCCAGCGTCGAGGCTACCGTGCGCTCGTCCTCTGTGAGCGGACCAGAAACGGCCTCCTCGAGGTCAGTTTCCCCTCGGTCTCGGGCTCGATCAACTTCGTCACCCTCGTTCGCGCACTCGGACTCGAGTCGGACGAAGAGATCGTCCACAAAGTCTCGAACGACCCCGAGGTCGTCAAATACATGCTCGAGAACTTAGAGGAAGCCGAAGTGCAGACAAAAGAGGAGGCCATCGAGGCACTCGGCAAGCGGGTCGCCAGCGGGCAGGGGAAAAACTACCAGCTCAAGCGGGCGAACTACGTGATCGATCGTTACCTGCTGCCACACCTTCACGAGGATGGCGTCGACGAGGAGGACGTCCGAATCAACAAGGCCCACTACCTCTGTCGGATGGCCGAGGCGTGTTTCGAACTCGCCCTCGAGCGCCGGGAAGCGGACGACAAGGACCACTACGCGAACAAGCGGCTGAAGGTCAGTGGCGACCTGATGCGAGACCTGTTCAGGACGGCGCTGAACAAACTGGCCCGTGACGTGAAGTACCAGCTCGAGCGTGCAAACATGCGAAATCGGAACCTGTCGGTCAACACGGTCGTCCGCTCGGACGTCCTCACCGAACGCCTCGAGCACCCGATCGCGACTGGCAACTGGGTCGGTGGCCGCTCCGGTGTGAGCCAGTTGGTCGACCGAACGGACTTCATGGGGGTGCTCAGTCACCTTCGCCGTCTGCGTTCGCCCCTGTCACGCAGTCAGCCCCACTTCGAGGCCCGTGACTTACACGCGACCCAGTGGGGTCGCATCTGTCCCTCCGAGACCCCGGAGGGGCCAAACTGTGGGCTGGTGAAGAACTTCGCCCAGGCGATGGAACTCTCCCAGCACGTCGAGAACGAACAGGATCTGAAACGCGAACTGGCGTCGATGGGTGTCGAGGGGATTCCGGGCATCGAGGGCGTCGAGCGAACGACAACGAGTGCGGACGACTAATCCATGAGTAGCCAACAACGAGAAGCCAAGGTGTACGTCAACGGGTCGTTAGTGGGAACCCACCCGAACCCGAACCAGTTAGCCGAACAGATTCGCGAAGCCCGCCGGATTGGCGACGTGAGCGAGATGGTCAACGTCTCGGTCAAAGAGCGGACGCGGGAGGTTATCATCAACGCCGACGCGGGCCGCGCCCGCAGACCGCTGCTGGTCGTCGAAAACGGCGAGCCACGACTGACGGAAGCCGAGATTCAGGCGCTTCGCGACGGCGACCTCGAGTTCGAGGACTTAGTCGAACACGGCTACGTCGAGTTCATCGACGCCGAGGAAGAAGAGGACATCTACGTTGCCGTCGACGAGGACGACCTCACCGGCGAACACACCCACCTCGAGATCGATCCATCGCTGATTTTCGGGATCGGAGCGGGGATGATTCCGTATCCGGAACACAACGCCAGTCCCCGGATTACGATGGGGGCAGGGATGGTCAAACAGTCACTCGGCCTGCCGAGTGCGAACTACCGGATTCGACCGGACACCCGACAGCACCTGTTGCACTACCCACAGCTGTCGATGGTCAAGACCCAGACGACCGAACAGATCGGGTTCGACGACCGGCAGGCCGCCCAGAACTTCGTCGTCGCGGTGATGAGCTACGAGGGGTTCAACATCGAGGACGCGCTGGTGATGAACAAGGCGTCCGTCGAACGGGCACTCGCCCGCTCACACTTTTTCCGCACGTACGAGGGCGAAGAACGGCGCTACCCCGGTGGCCAGGAAGATCGCTTCGAGATTCCGAGCCAGGACGTTCGCGGGGCCCGCGGCGAGGAGGCCTACACCCACCTCGACGACGACGGCCTCGTGAACCCCGAGACGGAAGTCGACGAGAACTCCGTCCTCCTCGGGAAGACCTCACCACCACGGTTCCTCGAGGAACCGGACGACATGGGTGGGCTGTCCCCACAGAAACGTCGTGAGACCTCGGTGACGATGCGCTCGGGGGAATCGGGCGTCGTCGACACCGTCACCCTGATGGAAGGCGAGGACGGTTCGAAACTGTCGAAAGTCTCGGTTCGTGACGAGCGCGTGCCGGAACTCGGCGATAAGTTCGCCAGCCGCCACGGACAGAAAGGGGTCGTCGGTCACCTGGCACCCCAGGAGGACATGCCCTTTACCGAAGAGGGCGTCGTTCCCGACCTCGTCGTCAACCCACACGCACTGCCCTCGCGGATGACCGTCGGACACATCCTCGAGATGATCGGCGGAAAACTCGGCGCGATGGAAGGCCGCCGTGTCGACGGGACACCGTTCCTCGGCGAAGACGAAGACGAACTCCGTGGTGGCCTCGAGGCGAACGGGTTCAATTCCGCCGGGAAGGAAGTGATGTACTCGGGCGTGACTGGCGAGAAGATCGAGGCCGAGATTTTCGTGGGCGTCATTTTCTACCAGAAACTGTACCACATGGTCTCGAACAAACTGCACGCCCGATCACGTGGACCCGTGCAGGTGCTCACGCGCCAGCCGACCGAAGGACGTGCCCGCGAGGGTGGCCTTCGTATCGGGGAGATGGAGCGTGACGTGTTCATCGGCCACGGGGCGGCCATGACCCTGAAAGAACGGTTGCTCGATGAATCCGACCGCGAGTTCATCCACATCTGTGGCGAGTGTGGGATGAGCGCCGTCGAGAACGTCGAACAACGCCGTGTCTACTGTCCGAACTGTGACGAGGAGACGGACATTCACGAAATCGAGATGAGTTACGCGTTCAAGCTCCTCTTGGACGAGATGAAAGCTCTCGGTATCGCGCCGCGACTGGAACTGGAGGACGCCGTCTAAATGATGCAAAACAGCACACCCAAAGACATCGGATCGATCAACTTCGGGCTCATGGAGCCCGAAGAGTACCGGGAGATGAGCGCGACGAAGATCATCACAGCCGACACCTACGACGACGACGGCTTCCCCATCGACATGGGCCTGATGGACCCCCGACTCGGGGTCATCGACCCCGGCCTCGAGTGTAAGACCTGTGGGAAGCATTCGGGTTCGTGTAACGGCCACTTCGGCCACATCGAACTGGCTGCACCCGTAATTCACGTCGGCTTTACGAAACTCATCCGTCGGCTCCTTCGTGGGACCTGTCGTGACTGCTCACACTTGCTCCTGACTGAAGACGAGAAAATGGAGTTTCGTGACCGGATCGACGAGTACCGCAAGCTCGGACACGACCTGAACGACGTGACCAAAGCGGCGATTCGTCAGGCACGGAAGAAAGATCGGTGTCCACACTGTGGTGAAGTCCAGTACGACATCGAACACGAAAAGCCAACCACGTACTACGAGGTCCAGCAGGTGCTCACGAGTGAGTACTCCCAGCGTATTGCGGGAGCGATGCAGGGCAACGAGGAGGAAGGGATCGAACGGACGAACCCAACCGAACTCGCCGAGGAGACGGGCATCGACCTGACTCGGATCAACGAGATTCTCTCGGGGTCGTTCCGGCCACGCGAGAGCCAGCGAAAGGCCATCGAGAAGGCCCTCGACATCGACCTCACCGAGGAGGACACGAACAAATTGATGCCCTCGGACATCCGTGACTGGTTCGAGGCGATTCCCGACGAGGACATCCGTGATCTGGGGATCGACGCCGACCGCTCCCGACCGGAGTGGATGATCCTCACCGTGTTGCCCGTCCCGCCAGTGACGGCCCGCCCTTCGATTACACTCGACAATGGCCAGCGCAGTGAAGACGACCTCACACACAAACTCGTCGACATCATCCGGATCAACCAGCGGTTCATGGAGAACCGCGAGGCCGGTGCCCCACAACTCATTATCGAGGACCTCTGGGAACTGCTGCAGTATCACGTCACGACGTTTATGGACAACGAGATTTCGGGGACACCCCCGGCACGACACCGTTCCGGTCGTCCACTGAAGACGTTGTCTCAGCGGCTGAAAGGAAAAGAAGGCCGCTTCCGTGGATCGCTGTCCGGAAAGCGTGTCAACTTCTCGGCTCGAACCGTCATCTCCCCGGATCCGACGCTCTCGCTTAACGAGGTTGGGGTACCAGAACGTGTCGCGAGTGAGATGACCCAGACCATGCTCGTCACCGAGCGTAACGTCGAGGAAGCCCGCCGATACGTCGCCAACGGTCCAAACGGCCACCCAGGTGCGAACTACGTGCGCCGCCCGGACGGTCGCCGACTCAAAGTGACCGAGAAAAACTGTAAGGCGCTCGCGGGGATGTCCGAGGAGACCGAACTCGACAGCGCCCAGACCGTCGGCCCAGGGTGGGAAGTCAACCGTCACCTCATCGACGGCGACATCGTCATCTTCAACCGTCAGCCATCGCTCCACCGGATGTCGATCATGGCCCACGAGGTCGTGGTCATGCCCTACAAAACGTTCCGTCTCAACACGGTGGTTTGCCCGCCGTACAACGCCGACTTCGACGGCGACGAGATGAACATGCACGCCCTCCAGAACGAGGAGGCACGGGCAGAAGCACGCGTGCTCATGCGTGTGCAAGAACAGATCCTGAGTCCCCGCTTCGGGAACAACATCATCGGTGCGATTCAGGACCACATCTCCGGCACGTACCTGCTGACTCACGACAACCCACGGTTCAACGAAACCCAGGCACTCGACTTGCTCCGGGCCACCCGAATCGACGAACTGCCGGAGCCAAGTGGTATCGACGACCAGGACGAACCGTTCTGGACGGGCCACGACGTCTTTTCGGAACTGCTGCCTGCGGATCTCA
>PUKM01000070.1 GCA_003552325.1 Natrialbaceae archaeon
GGTGTTCGCACGGAGGAGTATCTCGATAAAGAGATCAATATTTTCAAGCCGGCGACGCCGTTCATGCGTGACCATCTGAAAGTCATCTGGGCGTCGTTCCTCGCCTGGATCCTGGTCGTCTTCGGCCCGGTCACCGGAGCCCTGCTCGCGCCGGAGGTGTTCGCCGAAACCACCGTCTTGGGTGGCTTTCCGTTACACTTCGTCTTGACCGCGATATTCACCCCGCTCGGGGCGTTGGTCCTCTCGGTCGCCTACGCGATGCAGCGCGACCGGCTCGATACGCGGTACGGAATCTCCCACGAGGGAGCGAGCGAGGTTGCTGAATCGGACACCGTCGCCGCCGATGGAGGTGACTGATGAGCGGTCGCTTCCTCTTCGGGGACATCCTCGTCTCCGATGTCGTCCAGGCCGGGCTTCCGCTCGAGACGGCCCTCGACGTTGGTGCGTTCAAACTCGTCCCAGCGCTGACGGTCGTGGCGATGCTCGCGCTGTTCCTCGGTGTCGGCTACGTGTTTCGCGTCGCCGCTGTCGACGAGTTGTGGGTCGCCGGGCGCTCGATCGGGAGCATAGAGAACGGGATGGCGATCGGCGCAAACTGGATGTCAGCGGCGTCGTACCTCGGTGTTGCCTCGCTCGTGGCGGTGTCGGGGTACTTCGGTCTCGCGTACGTCGTTGGCTGGACGACGGGCTATTTCATCCTCCTCATATTTATGGCGGCACAGTTCCGCCGCTTCGGCAAATACACCGCGCCGGACTTCGTGGGTGACCGGTTCTATTCGGACTGGGCCCGTGGCATCGCCGCGTTTACCACGCTCGCGATCGCGTTCACGTACGCGATCGGACAGGCAAGTGGGATGGGGCTCATGGCGCAGTATATCTTCGGGATCAGTTATGAGATGGGCGTTATCCTGTTGATGGCCGTGACTATCGGGTACGTCGCACTCTCGGGGATGCTCGGGACGACGAAGAACATGGCCATCCAGTACGTCATCCTCATCATCGCCTTCACGCTGGGCCTGTACGCCACCGGCTGGACGGAGGGCTGGGCAACCGCACTCCCCTATCTCGAGTTCGGTTCGGAGGTGGCTGAAGCCGCGAGCATCGAGGCACAGTTCGTCGAACCGTTCGCCGAAGCCGGCTACTATGCCTGGATCGCACTGGCGTTCAGCCTGATCGTCGGGACCTGTGGGTTGCCACACGTACTCGTTCGGTTCTACACCGTCGATAACGAACGGACGGCTCGTTGGTCGACCGTCTGGGGCCTGTTTTTCATCTGCCTGCTCTACTGGGGCACGGCTACCTACGCCGCCTGGGGCGGCTTGCTCTACGACCGCGAGGTGACCGACGGCGGTGGCTTCTCCGGCATGTCCGGCGCTGAGTCGGATGCACTGGTCGTCCTGACGACCCAGCTCGCAGACCTCCCCGAGTGGCTCGTCGGCCTCGTCGCTGCCGGTGCCGTCGCTGCCGCACTCGCGACCACCGCGGGGCTGTTCATTTCGGCCTCCTCGGCCGCCGCACACGATATCTACACCAACCTCTACAAGCAGGATGCGACACAGCGAGAGCAGCTGATCGTCGGCCGGTTGACGATCGTCGGTATCGGAATTCTCGTGGCACTCATCGGTCTCAACCCACCGGCACTCATCGGCGAACTCGTGGCGATGTCGTTCGCCATTGCAGGCACCGTCTTCTTCCCGGTGTTTTTCCTCGGCCTCTGGTGGGAGAACACGACACAGGAGGGAGCGATCGCTGGGATGCTGACCGGAATCGTGCTCTCGTTCGGGGCGATCCTCAACGACACGGCGATTCCGATGTATACGGGCTACGAGGATCACGTGAACGCGACACTCGCCACGTGGCTTCCGGGAACGTCGTCGGCACTCCTTGGGGTTCCGATCGTGTTCGCTGTCATCATCCTCGTCTCAGTGGTGACGACTGCACCCCCAGACGAGGTCAAACGTCTCGTCCGGCAGTGTCACAGTCCCGAGCCGATGGCACGCACTGAATCCGCCGAAGACGCCGCCGGTAGCGGCGCACCCGCTGATGACTGACCATGTACGACACCATCCTCATTCCCACGGACGGCAGTACCGTCGCAACGAACGCCGTCGACCACGCCCTCGAGGTCGCCTCGAGATTCGACGCCGATATTCACGTGCTGTACGTGATCGATACGGCAGCCATGGACATCACGTTCGGCACCGAACAGGTCGAACGGCTCAAACAGGGGCGGTTCGACGAGATGCCAGAAATCCGTGATCGGGCGGAGACAGCAACGGAAAGTGCCTCTGATCGGGCCAACGAACGCGGCATCGAAACGACCGAGGCGATCGTCGCAGGACAACCACATCGACAGATCGCGAGCTACGCAGACGCGAACGATATCGACCTGATCGTCATGGGGTCGGCCGGCCGCGGTGGAGTCAAACGCGCGCTCCTCGGCAGTGTGGCCGAACGAACGTTACGCACCACCGACCGGCCAGTGCTCGTCGTAGACGCCCGCGAGTAGGTGTCCCTCGATCACTCCGCGCTCTCAGCGGTGGCCGCTTTGAGACTCCAGACGAACCCGAAATAGGCGATGATCCCACTGCCCATCAACAGGTAGTACGCGCCAGTTGGCCCCTCGAGAACCCGAAAGAGGGCATCGATCAGGGTCACCCAGGCGATCGCAAACACGAGGTCGGCCAGGATCCCCCACCGTTGGTCGCGTACCTCGAGGAGCCACTCACCGACTGTCATCGCTCCACCCCTGTCCAGTCTCACCGATCTCCCAGTCGATCACTGCCATGCGCTTACGAAGCGTTGGCGAGTCAGGTAAAAAACGTACCGGGCTGTCGTTCCCGTTTCTGGGCCACGGTGACTGAGACAGTTCGCGGTGTGTCATACTGTTGGCTGTTACTGTGTGAAGATGCTCGCCTACTCGGGGGGCGAGACTAGTGAACGACGCACAGCCGACAGTATCAGTACCGATCCACCCACAAATTATCCACAGCAGTGCCGGTACACGGCGGGGCAAACCGTCTCACACGATCATCCTTCGGCCCATGACACCGAGAGACACGTGGGACCGGAGAACCTGCAGGGTTATGGTGGCACGCTCGAAAGCACGCCTCAATGCGTGAGGAGGCCACAGCGTTCGTGCCGGGGCACATTACGGGTTTTTTCAGTGCTCACCACCACGACGATCCGACGAAGGCGGGCTCTCGAGGGGCCGGGATCACACTGACAGATGGCGTCGAGGTTACCGTCTCGAGAGCGACCGGCGACCCGGCCGTCGTCTTCGACGGACAGCGAGTCGATATCGAACCAGTCCTGACGGTCCTCGAGACGCTCGAGGCTCCTGCCAGGGTCGAAGCGACCTCGCCGCTGCCGCTTGGCTCGGGGTTCGGGGTCTCTGGGGCGACGGCACTCGGGACGGCACTGGCGGCCAACCGGGTATTCGAGCGGCAACTCTCGTACAACGAACTGGTGACGATCGCCCACGGGGCTGATGTCAGGGCGGGAACGGGCCTCGGGGACGTGGTCGCCCAGGCACACGGCGGGATTCCGATCCGCCTCGAGCCAGGGGCCCCGGCACACAACAGTATCGACGCCATCCCGTCGCGGGCACGCGTGGAGTACGTGGCCTTCGGGGAACTGTCGACAGCGGAGGTCATCACGGGTGACACAGACCAGCTGAGCCAGGCTGGAACGGAGTCACTGTCGCTCGTCGTCGACGAACCGACGCTCACCTCGTTTATGTTTGCCTCGCGGCGATTTGCCCGGGAGGCAGAACTGCTCACAGCCGACGTGCGACGTGCCCTCGAGGACGTGGCGGCCGTCGAGGGCCTGGCCGCGATGGCCATGCTCGGCAATACGGTGTTCGCCCTCGGAACCGGGCTTTCGGACGCCGGCTACGATCCAGCGGTCTGTGGCGTTCATCCAGCCGGAGCGATGTTAACGTAGGCTGTCCTGTGGTTAAAAAATCGCCGACGACGGTGGGAGTAACGATGGTCGTTTAAGTACCACTCGGAAATATCACTACCCATACACTGAGCGGCTGTCTGTGGCTATTTTCTCGAGGCGACGCCAGCGTCCCGAGGGTATCGACGGCCGGATGCGATACGCCGTGAGAAGTGCCATTCGCCAGGGATACGGCGTCTTATCGCCGCTACCGAGTACAAGACCTGCGGACTAGGCCGGATCCGGCTACGATTCGGACGGCGTCTCTATCCCTCGAGAGGTACCTGGCTCCTGTTTTACCCCACGACCGGGCAATAGGGAATATGTTTATTCGCTTATCTCTAGCCAGAAGTTTATTATGCACCAGTACGGTGATGCACTCGAGTTACCGAATGTCTTCCCCCAGTGACGTTCATCAGAGCCTGTTTCAGCTCTACGAACACTACGTCGGCGAACCGGATTCAGAAACGGATGTCTACGGATTTTGGGTCTTCATCATCGGCTATCTCGTCGGCGCGGCCGGCGTGTTCACCTTCATCATCGGGTACGCTGGTGACACGGGGTCGTTCCTGTTGATCCGCGTTTCGGGTGTGACGGCTGCAACCGGTCTGTCGTTGTGTCTCTTCGGTATCGTGCTCATGTTACCGGTCAGGAAACGGGCGATCTGGGCCAGTGTCGGTGGTCTCGTGATCTCGCTCGTGGGTGTCGCGTCGTTCGGTATCGTGTATCCGAGTGATTGGCGCGGCTACGGAGCTGATTATAGTGTCGAAGTGATCGCGATTTATTCGGTCGGTATCGGCATCCTCGCGGGTGTCACCGCGCTCGTCCCGATCATCACCGGCCAGAAAGGGATGTTCGTGGCCGAGGAAGGGGCGACGGATGACCCACCGATCATGACCGGTGACGCACTCGAGGGGGCACAGTTCGCCGTGTTCCGAGACGAGGCTGGCGACTGGAAGTGGCACGTCCTCCACCTCGAGGCGCTCGCCGAAAGCCAGGACAGTGCAGTCACCCGCCCGGAAACCGAATCGAACATCGAGGCGGTCCAGTCACAGATTGGGTCGGCAGGGCTGATGGAACTGACGACCTCGGCGTTCCGACTACACCAGGACCGGGAGGGCGACTGGCAGTGGACGCTCGCTCGAGACGACGGCAGCGTCGTCGGCGCGTGTGCCCACGAGTACGATGCCCGCGACGACGCCGAAGCCTCCGTGAGCTTCCTGAAAGATCGCGGACCCGAGGCGGACGTCATCGAAATCGATGGGGCGGCGTTCACCTACACCCAGCGCCGCGACCAGTGGATCTGGCAGTTACTCGACGACGACCGGCGGCCACTCGCTGAGAGTGAAGACGGTTTCACCTCGATGGACGCCGCCGAAGCCGCGGCCCAGACGTTCGCTAAACGGTTCGATCGCGCACGACTCCTCGACATCGACCACGTCGGCGTCGAACTCGAGGAGGGAGCCGAGGGGTGGCGTTGGCGCTTCGTCGACGAGACGGACACCGAAGTGGCCCAGGCCACCCGCCGTTTCGACGAAAAGCGGGACGCCGAGGCCGCTGTCGAAGCCGTTCTCGAGGAACTCGGCGATGCGGCGGTCACCGTCGCGAGTGATCCAACGTACGAGTGCTACGAAACGGCCCACGGCTGGGAGTGGCGACTCGTCGACGAAAGCGAACACGTCGTCGCCTCGAGTCCGGACACACACGAGACGGGGTCGGCAGCCGAAGCCGAGACGGCGCGATTCAAAGACCACGCACCTGAGGCGACCGTCGTGTCGATCGACCAGGCCGAATACGAGGTGTTCCCAACGCCACGAACGGCAACGGATGGGGGCGAACTGCAACCATTCCCTGTCGATGATGGTGAGGAGGGAGATGTCGAACCGGCCGAACCCACCCACGACTGGCACTGGCGGCTCGTTACCGACGACCGAACGGTTATCGCGGCGAGTACGGACGTTCACGGCGATGAGGAGTCGGCGGCGGCGGCGATCGACCGCGTCAGAGAACAGGCAAGCGAAGCGGATCTCATCGAGTTCGAAAACGCCGCTTTCCAGGTTTATGAGGCTGACTCCGGGGAATGGCGCTGGCGGCTCATCGACGAAGACGGCAACGTGCTGGCGGACTCCGGCACCGAACACACTTCCCGGAGTGATGCCGCCGAAGCCATGATGACGCTCAAAGAGCAGGCGCCGGAGGCCGAACTGCTCGAGATCGATACGGCCGCGTTCGAAATCTTCCGGAACGAAGACGACGAGTGGGGCTGGCGACTCATCGACGAAGCCGGCAAACTCGTCGCCGAAGATCCAGCTACCCACCCAACCCGCGCCGCGGCGAAATCGGCGATGGAGCGGCTCAGTACGCACCTCGATTCCTCCGTTCGGACGATGGCCGAGGCCATCTTCCAGACGTACAGCGAGGGTGACTGGCACTGGCGATTCGTCGTCCCGACAGGCGAAACGGTCGCCGTTTCGGCCGAGGGGGCGTCGACGCGTGACGAACTCGAGCGTGACATTGGGGCGCTCCGATCGGTTGCCGCCGCTGGCCAGACGGTGACGATCGGTGATGTCTCCGTCCAGCTGTACGGTACCGGAGACAACGGGTGGCGCTGGCGAATCCTCGACCAGGACCGGGACGTCATCACCGACTCGACACGTACCTACGAAGCCCGTGGGCTCGTCGATACGGCGGTCAAAGGACTCAAATCCCGTGCGAAGGACGCCCCGGTGTTCACGATCGAGGACGCAGCCATCCGGCTCGACGACACCGGCGGGTGGACCTGGGAACTCATCGACCGTGAGCGACGGGTCTACGCCAGTGCGCCGGAACGCGAATCCTCGAAAGCAGACGCGATGGCCGTCGCCGAAGACGTTCGCCGGTTGGCCCCGATCGCTGGCCGAGTCGACTTCGACGTCGCCTCCTTCGAACTGTTCGCCGACAGCGACGACCGCTGGCGCTGGCGATTGATCGACGAAGATGGTCGCACCGTCGCGACGGGAACCGAAGGCCACGACTCGAGTGAGGCGGCTCGGGATGCGCTGGATGCCGTTCGCTCGATTATCGAGAACGCGAGCATCCTCGAGATCGACAGCGTCTCCTTCGAACTCCACCGGGCGGGCGATGGCTGGGTCTGGCGACTGATCGACACCTACGGCGACGTCCTCGCCGAGAGTACCCAGCAGTACGACCACCGGACGGACGCTCGAGAGGCGATGATGGCGGTGAAGACCCACGCACCGGATGGGTGGATCACCTTTACCGACGCGTGAGCAGTCTGACGTCTCCGTGTCCCGGCGGCACTGCAGACCGGTCGCGATTGTCCCGGTACTGACGGACAGCGAACCGTTTCATACGAGGGGAGAGACCGCACTCGTTTTGGTTGGATTCCTGCTTCCATCCGGCCGATCGTAACCGTTACACACTGTGGTACCACTAGGTGTTCGTATGGTCGAACAGGTGTTTCTCTATCGGGCCCCGTCGACAGTGGCCGACGCCGACGAGGTGGCGTCGTGGCTCGAGCCACGGATCGAGGGATCGGTGGCCGTCCGTGATCGGTTTCTCGAGACCTATTCATCGGACACCATCGTTGACGCGTTCGCGCAGGCTCGAGTTCGTGGTCCGCACGAGCGACGAACCGGGAACACCATGCTCGGAACCCTCCGGTACGAAGAACGTGTCCTCGAGCATCCCGAACGCGCTGGTGGAATCGTCTACGATGGGCGTCAGATACAGCGCGCGCTCAACGACGCCCTCGACCCAGCGGAACGTACACTCGAGACACTCCACATCGTCCTTCTCGATCGAGTGCTCGGGACCTGGGGGGACCACGATGGTCGGTGGCACAAACGGGTCACGGTACCGGGTCAGCCAGCGCTGCTCTCCGTTCCAGGGTTGTACGAGGCCCCGGCAAAACCCGAAGCCTACTACAGGGCGAAACAGGGTCACGCGCTTTTATCCGGCGATACGCCCCCGCGGGAACTGCTCGAGCGTGACACGGAGGGGTCGTTTCTCATCGACAACGATCCTCGGACGACCGCGGCCCTCCGGGGGTACGCCTTACAAGCGGTGGCGTACCTCGAGACGGGGGAGGCCTTCTGTCAGGACCCGACGTGTTGTCTGTTCAACGCACACACTCACGAGGATCTGTGCAAGGCCCAACTCGAGGACCCGCTCTTGTGTACGAGACACGTTCGACGCTACGGTCGCTCCTGAAAACAGAGACGTCCCGCTAATCGTCCTCAGATGAGACCATCGTCTCTGTGGGCTTTTCGGGCTCCAACGGAAGATCTTCGTCACCAAACTCTTGTTCGAGCTCGAGGACCTGCCGAGCGAACGTCCACCGACTGGTGTCTAGCTGGGGTCGTCTAATCGCTCCGCTTCGGGCGTCGTACTCGATGAGTCCGGCGTCAGCCAACTGGGGAAGATGGGTATGGACGAGCGAAACTGAGACAGCAGTTAATTCCGGTGCCTCCCCAGGGTCTGCCTGGGTACGCTCGTATGATGCCACCTCGGAGGCGAGTTTCTCTACCGTGAGTTGTGGCTGAGAGATGAGAGACGAGACGGTGTAGCGACGCCGTGGGTGTGAAAGCGCCGTGAGGAGTGTATCAACCGTTGCAGACCGGAGCGTCGTCATAAGTGCCCCTACCATACTAGAGGGCACAAGAGTTGTCCCAAATATATTTGGGTCACCACCTGTAGCTTCACTCACGCAATTGAAACCGGAGGCGTTCACGGCCAGCACCACCCGTCTCACGCCCCTCGATTTCGAGTCGTCCGAGTTCCCCCGTCGATTCCACGTGGGTACCCGCACAGGCAACTCGGTCAAGTGGCTCGTCTTCCTCACCGATTTCGACGATCCTGATGTCCGTGATGTGATCCGGCAACAGATCGATTCGCGTCCGCTCGAGGTCGAGTCGTGCCTCGGCTTCCGTCCGCTCGAGTTCGTACCATCGAACGGGAAGGTCGGCCTCGATCAGGTCGTTGATCGCGGCTTCGATATCGGCCTGTGCCGTCTCCCCGAAGCGGCCGTGTTCGCAGTCGAGGCGGGCTCGGTCGGCGTACAATTGATTCCCCGTCGTGGGTGCGTCGTAGGCCTCGAGGAGGTGCGCCGAAAGCAGATGTTGGGCGGTGTGATAGCGCATGTGACCGTACCGCCGGTCCCAGTCGAGTTCGCCGACGACAGTTGTCCCTGGCTCGAGGTCAGGTGCCGTGTCGGTCGCGAGTTCGTGGTGGATCGTCTCCCGTTTGTGGACGTCGGTGACGCGCCAGCAGTCATTCTCGTGGGTGATGGTCCCCGTGTCGGCTGGTTGGCCCCCGCCCGTCGCATAGAAGTGCGTTCCGTCGAGGACCACTCGTCCGTCGTCGAAGACGCGCTCGACGGTCGCCTCGAACTGGCGGATGCTCGAGTCCGCGAGATAGCGTTGGTCGGTCATACCTGGTCGTGGGTACTCGAGGGTCTTAGGGGTGCAGTTTTCTCCGAACGGAGGTCGAGTCCCGCCAGCGTGGCGGCCGCTTTTCTCACACTCTCACCCCATTTCGTACCCCTGGCTAACAACTCGGGTTCTCGAGGTGTACAGCAGTTCGAAATATGTGTGAATATAGTTCGTCACACGCTGAAGAACGATAGCAGAGGAATTTACTACTCGAGAAAGTATTTTGCAGCTGTCAGGACCGCCAATCCTATATGCGTCGATGGTGGACGTGGAGATAGATGCGTCCCATCGACGACTCACCAATTGTCCGTGACGGAAACGCCCTTATTCTCGCGATGGACCACGGCCTCGAACACGGTCCGGTCGATTTCGAAGCGGTACCGGAGAAACTCGATCCACGAACCGTCTTCGAGACGGCAACCCACGACGCCGTCACCTGTATCGCCGTCCAGAAAGGCATCGCCGAAGGCTACTATCCGAGCTACGAGGACGACGTCAACCTGCTCGTCAAACTCAACGGTACCTCGAACCTCTGGATGGGCGAACCCGACTCGGCGCTCAACTGCTCGGTCGAGTACGCCGCCGAGATCGGTGCTGACGCCGTCGGCTTCACCCTCTACGGCGGGTCGAACAACGAAGTGGAGATGGCAGAAGAGTTCCGCGAGGTCCACGAAACCGCCCGCGAGTACGACCTGCCCGTCGTCATGTGGTCGTACCCCCGCGGACAGGGCCTGAAAAACGACACCAAACCGAGTACGATCTCGTACGCCTCTCGGATGGCACTCGAGCTCGGCGCCGACATCGCGAAGGTCAAATATCCCGGCAGTCCCGAGGCGATGGCCCACGCCGTCAAATCGGCGGGTGACATGAAAGTCGTCATGAGCGGCGGCTCGAAAACCGACGACCTCGAGTTCTGTTCGACGGTCGAAGCCGTCATCCAGGCCGGTGGAAACGGCCTCGCCGTCGGCCGAAACGTCTGGCAACGTGAACACCCAGAACGGATCCTCGACGCACTCGAGGGCATCATCTACGAGGGCCAAACCGCCGATAGCGCCCTGGGTGAGTGAGATGTCGACGACACTCGAGGCACAGGCCGAGACGATTGAATCGATCATGCGAACCGTCGCCTACACCGCGACGGAGATTCGACAGGGCCTGATCGGTCGTCGGGGTACCGTCGACGAGGCGAACCCGAGCGGCGAAGTCCCACTCGAGGCCGACGTCTGGGCCGATCGGTTGCTGCGCGAACGCCTCTCGTCGATCGACGATGTCGCCCAGTATGCGAGTGAGGAGTCTCCGACTATCCTCGAGTGTGGCGATATGCGACGCGGGTTGGCCGTGGCGACAGACCCCCTCGATGGCTCGTCAAATCTCGCCTCGAACAACACGATGGGGACCATCATTGGGGTGTACGACGAGCCGTTGCCGGCCCCCGGAACCCAACTCGTCGCCGCGGCATACGTCCTTTACGGGCCGATCGTGACGATGATGGTCGCGACTGACGACGGCGTCACCGAGTACGAACTCGGCGGCGGCGAACGTACGTTGATCCAATCGGACGTTCGCCTTCCCGATGACCCCGTCGTCTTCGGCATGGGTGGGCGCGCCCAGGAGTGGCCGCCCGCTATCGAGGACTACGTCCGTGAGATCGAAACCGAACTCAAACTCCGCTACGGTGGCGCGATGATCGGCGACGTGAACCAGGTGATGAGCTACGGTGGCCTCTTTGGTTATCCGACCCTCGAGCCCGCCCCCGAGGGCAAACTGCGGGTCCAGTTCGAGGGGAACCCGATCGGCTACATCGTTGAACAGGCGGGCGGTGCCTCGAGCGATGGTCACCAGTCGCTGCTCGCGGTCGAACCGACCGAACTCCACCAGCGGACGCCCGTCTACGTCGGCAATTCGTCGTACATCGGCCGGCTCGAGGACGCACTGGCCGACTGACCGAGGGCCTCACTGCTGTTCTCCCCGGTCACACGGACGCTTCGAGAGAACCCGACACCCATATACTCGAGCCCCGAAAACGGAGGGTATGTTCATCGCACTTCGCGCGGAGGTCGAAGCCGCCCTCGAGGGCGCACTCTCGACGCTCGACCTCCCGACTGACGACCTCGGCCTCGAAGAGCCACCCGAAGACGTCCCGGCCGTCCTGGCCTCGAGCGTCGCCTTCCGGCTAGCTGGGGAGGTCGGTGCGGCCCCGCCACAGGTCGCCACGCAACTGGCCGAGGAACTCGAGGTCGAGTCACTGACGTACGTCGGCACGATCGAAACCCAGGGCCCGTATCTCAACTTCCTCCCGAGTGAGGCCTACTACGCGGAAACGCTCACCGCGGGGACCGATGAAACGTACGGCTCGCTCCCCGACCAGGAGACCAGCGTCGTCGTCGAACACACCAGCGCGAACCCAACGGGGCCGGTACACGTCGGTCGCGCGCGCAACCCGATCACGGGCGATGCCGTCGCAAACCTCCTCGCGCTTGCGGGCTACGACGTCGACCGTCACTACTACGTCAACGACGCAGGCCGACAGATCGCGACGTTCACCTGGGCCTACGAGACGTTCGACGAGGCCGACCTGGAGGACGACCCGGACCGCGAACGTATCGAGTACGATCTCGTTCGCTACTACCGCAAAGGGAACGCATTCCTCGAGGAGGCCGACGAGGACGCCGTCGCCGAGGCCGAAGCCGAAATCGAATCCATCATGCAGGGACTCGAGGCGGGCGAGGAGGCGGCCTTCGAACGCGTCAGTGAGGTCGTCGATCAAGTTCTCGGCGGCATGCGGGAGTGTCTCGAGCGCCTCCCCGCCGAGTTCGACGAGTTCGTCAAAGAAACCCGATTCATGCTCGACGGCAGCACCCAGGACGTGGCCGAACGCCTCCGGGAAAGCGAGCACGCCGTCCTCGAGGATGGGGCCTGGCAACTCGAACTCGAGGCGTGGGACATCGATAAGAACCTCGTCTTCTTGCGTTCTGACGGAACCTCACTCTACACCACTCGAGACCTCGCCCACCACGAGTGGAAGTTCGCGAACTACGACCGCGCGGTGACTGTCCTCGGCGAAGATCACAAACTTCAGGCTCGCCAACTCGACGCCACCCTCGAATTACTTGGGAACGATACTGACCGCCTGGACTCGATCCACTACTCGTGGGTCAACCTGCCCGGTGGCGAGGGGATGTCGACGCGCCGCGGCACCGGTATCATGCTCGACGACTTACTCGATGAGGCCATCTCGCGGGCCCGTGAGGAGGTCGAATCCAGACTCGACGACCGTATCCGTGACGACAATCTCGACGAGGCCGACGTCGAGCGGATCGCCCACCAGGTTGGTATCGGGGCCGTCCGCTACGACATCGTCTCCAAACAACCAACCAAAGCGATCACTTTCGAGTGGGAGCAGGCTCTCGACTTCGAGGCCCAATCAGCCCCGTACGTCCAGTACGTCCACGCCCGCTGTTGTGGCATCCTCGAGGAAGCCGGTGTCGATGCGACCGGCATCGAAACCGATGTCGATGCGAGTCTGCTCGAGACCGACGCCGAACGCCACCTCCTCGAGACCATCGGACGGTTCCCAGCCGTCGTCGATGAGGCCGCAGACGACCTCGAGCCACACCAAATTGCCACGTACACGCGGGAGTTCGCGGAGGCCTACAACGCCTTCTA
>PUKM01000165.1 GCA_003552325.1 Natrialbaceae archaeon
CATCGAGGCCGAACTCGAGGGGGCCGAAGCGAGCCACGAGGAGATCCAGTACGTGATGATCGACGACGAGATGGTTGGCGGGAAGTTCAGTGCGATCACTCAATGGACTGGTCCGGAGTACGCGACGTACGTTGGTGAAGAGGACATCGAGTTCCAGGGCCAGGAACAGCCATTGCCCGTCGGTAACGACGGCTTCGAGGACACGATGGTCGCGTCACTGTACCTCGAGGACGCCGAGGGAATGGAACACTACCGGCTGGTCCACGAGAACGAGCAGTACTCCTACGTTGGGGGGATGCTCACTGAGTTCGGCGAGCAGCCACACGTCTCCGAACGACTGGCCCTGTTCGGCTGGGACGAGCAGGCTGCCCAGTTAGATGCACAATTGCGCCAGGGGGCCGCCACTAACCAGGCGACGGAGTTCCTCGAAACGGTCGCCTGGGATGGGCAACTCGCCTCCTCGGTCAAGACCTTCGAGCGAGTCGAAGGGGCGACCATCTCCGGTGAGGTCGACGGCGATGTCGCCGACGGTGAGACGGTCTACGCCCAGACCGAACTCGAGACCGAGCCGGGTCGAACGTTCATCTACACCCAACAAGCTGAGGTCGAGGATGGCTCGTTCGAGATGACGGTTCCGTACGCGACGGATAACGAACTCGGGCCGGAGGACGGTGCCACGGACGTTGCTGTCGAGGCGCTCGAGGATTACGCGGTCTTCGTCGGCGAACCCGAGGATGGAGAGATTGAGCGCGAGTTCACTGGTACCACCGAGGTTCCGGAAACGGCTGTACTCGACGGTGAAACGGTCGAGGTAACGCTCGAGGAAGGGGACGGTGAACTGGTGCCGGATCCTGACGCCGATCCGTTCGCACAGCTGCCGGATGCCGACGAGGAAGACGCAGATGAGGCCGACGCTGACGTCGACGAGGACGCTGAAAACGAGAGTGAGACGGGCGATTCACTCGTGCCGTTCGATCCGCTCGTGGCGCTGCCGTCGATCGGCCGATAACCGGGCGCTCTCGGTTCGATACGACACGAACGCCTACGGTTCCCCGGATCAAAGGGGGACGTATGGGTTCAGGTTCTGCGGACACGTCCGAGGCCGAAACCGCTCGAAGGGCTTCGGAGACGACGCTCGACGATGTCGATCATCCACTGTTTTCACGGCTCTATTCGGTTGCGACGCCGCTCGAGTGGTTGTTCGCGCCCCACCGTGACTGGTTGGCTACCGACCTGTCCGGCCGGGTGCTCGACCTCGGTGCTGGTGTCGGAGGGATGTTTGGCCCCGTTGCAGAGCGGGCGGGTGAGAGCCTCGAGTATCACGCACTCGAGCCGGATGCAACGATGCGCCACGCCGCGCGGAAGGAAGCACGAGCGGTAGACCTGCCAGTCGATATCCGGGCTGGTCGTGCAGAGGCCCTCCCGTATCCAGACGCCTGCTTCGACGTCGTGCTCTCGAGTGTGGTGTTCTGTACCATCGAAGACCCCGAGCGGGCACTCGAGGAGATTGCACGGGTACTCAAACCTGGCGGCGAACTCCGGTTTTTCGAGCACGTTCGTGCGGATGGGTGGCGTGAACGAGGGCAAACGCTCCTCAATCCGGTCTGGAAACGGGTCGGTGGTGGCTGTACGCTGGACCGCGACACGGTCGGGTTGTTCGTGAGCCACGAGGCGTTCGCCGTCGAGCGTATCGACCGCCTCGAGTTCGGGGTGTTCCCGGCCAAGCCGTTCGTTCGTGGTCGGTTGCGGCGACGCACGCTCCCGAGCTGAGGTGGACGAGCGTTGTCGCCCACAGCATGCCGGCTCAGACGTGTGTCTCGAGGAACGCGGCGATTTCGCCGTAAGCTTCGATACGGTTCTCGAGTTTCGAGAAGCCGTGGCCTTCGTCCTCGAAGATCAGTTTCCGTACGGGAACGTCCTGATCCCGGGCTTGCTCGACGATCTGTTCGGCTTCGCCGACGGGCACACGCGGGTCGTTCGCTCCGTGGAGCACGAACAGCGGCGCCTCGATAGCCTCGACGTTGTTGATCGGCGAAATCGACTCGAGGAAGTCGCGATCCTCCTCGAGTGAGCCGTACTCGGCCTCCCGCAGTGAACGTCGCCAGTCGCCGGTGTTCTCGAGGAACGTGACGAAGTTGGCGATGCCGACGATATCGATGCCAGCAGCCCACAGGTCGGGATACTCGGTGAGTGCGGCGAGGACCATGAACCCGCCGTAGGAGCCGCCCATTGCGACCAGCCGGTTCCCGTCGATTGCCGGCTGGTCGGCGAGCCACTCGACGCAGGCAGCCAGGTCCGCGACGGAGTCCATTCGGTTTTCGACGTCGTCAAGACTGGCGTAGGTGCTGCCGTACCCCGAAGAACCCCGGACGTTCGGTTCGAAGTAGGCGTACCCCCGGTCGAGGAAGTACTGCTTGACGCTCGAGAACGAGGGTCTGCGCTGGCTCTCCGGGCCGCCGTGGATGTCGACGATGGTCGGGAGGCCGCGCTCGTCATCCGTGTCGACTCCCTCCGGAAGGCTCAGAAAGCCGGGAACCTCGAGGCCGTCGAAACTCTCGACGTGGACGAGCGACGACTCCTGAAACCGATCGCGGGGGATGCCGGCTGTGGGGGCGTTCGTCCAGCGCTCGGTCGTGCCGGTTTCAACGTCGACGACGAAGACGTTCGTGTTGACGGTGTCACCGGTAGTCGAGCAGGCGAACGTGTCGCCGTCGGGGCCGAACGTGATGCCCCCGGAGATGCCACCCGGGAGGTCGGGCTCGGGGAACGTCTCGAACGCTGTCGGATCGTCGCCAGTGAGTTCACCCACGGTTACCTCGGTGTAGCCGTCGACGTTTCGGGAGTAGACGAACCG
>PUKM01000163.1 GCA_003552325.1 Natrialbaceae archaeon
ACTGACAGGACTTCCCGTCCCATGCGACCAGTCGCACCGGTCACGGCAATAGCGTCACTCATCACTCCCTCGTCGCCGCGACCGGCGTCTCCTCGAGCGTTTCGAGTGCTTCCTCGAGCTGTGCTCGGTTTTCGGGCTCGAGACGCGTCAATGGTGGACGAAGGCGGGCCGGGCCGTAGCCGCGAATCGCCATCGCCTCCTTGACGGGAATGGGGTTCGTCTCGGTGAACAGCGCCCGAACCAGCGGGCCGAGTTCGTGATGGATCGCTCTCGCTCGCTCGTAATCGCCCTCGATAGCAGCCCCGGCCATCGCCACCGTTCGCTCCGGTTCGATGTTTGCGACCACGCTGATCGCCCCGTGACCACCGATCGAGAGCAGGGGGAGTGTCAACGGATCGTCGCCTGAGAGGACTGTGAAGTCCTGCTCGGTCGTCCGCTCGATGATCTCACCGATGGCTCCAAGGTCTCCTTCGGCGGCCTTGTAGCCGGCAATGTTCGGATGCTCGGCGAGGGCAACGACGGTATCCGGTTCGATCGTCCGCCCCGTTCGTGAGGGCACGTTATACACGATTTGCGGAACGTCGACGGCGTCCGCGATCGTCCGATAGTGCTCGAGCAGGCCTCGCTGTTCGGGTTTGTTGTAGTACGGCGAGATGAGGAGAATGCCGTCGGCACCGGCGTCAGCCGCCCGTTCGGAGAGCTCGAGCGCTTCGCGGGTGTTGTTCGACCCCGTACCAGCGATGACTGGGACGTCGTCGACCGCGTCGATGACCGCTTCGACGACGCGAACGTGCTCGTCGTGGGTCAACGTGGCGGACTCGCCCGTGGAACCGACGGGAACGAGCCCGTCGACGCCGGCTGCCTCGAGGCGTTGGGCATCTCTCTGCAGTGTTTCGAAGTCGATTCGTCGGTCCTCGTCGAACGGCGTACACATCGCGGGGAAGACGCCCGCGAAGTCGCTGTCGTGTGTGGATGGCATGATAGTGTTTGTGGGTTGGTTTCACTGGTCGGTTTTCGATTCCAGCGGGCTCCTGGTCGCGCCCGAGACGAGGATGCTACCCTCGCAGCGAGCACTCTCACGGCCGTTTTTTCGATTTCGAAAAGCGAGCGGTTGCCGCGTCACTGGTCGAACCACGTCGACGCTCGAGTGAACCGCGGCACATACAGATTGCTGTGTCGGCGACGAACTTAGGGATTGTGAAATCGACCGTTCCTGCCGTCTGCGTCGCTGCGGGCTTCTTTCGATCTGCTTGGAACACTGTTGGCTCTGCTGTACACTCCCCTGCGTACCCTGGCTCGAGCAGCGATCGAGCCCTGGCATCGAGAACCGATACACGTTTGCCCCTCGCTCCGAAGCTACGCGATAGCGATGGACCGATTCGATTATACGGCGTTCGTGGGGTTTCTCGCGCTTGCCATCTCTTCGTACGTACTCGAGGCTGCACTCGTCGGGGCGGCCTTTGGTGGGTTTCTCCTCTCGTTATCGATATGGCGGCTGTACGATGGGAAGCCCTGGGAAGCTCTCGCCTGGCTCGCGTGGGTCGGTGCGGCCGTAGCGCTCGTCCTGTCACCGACCGGTTCGGTGTTTTTCGTCCTCTTTTTCGGCTCATTACTGATCGGACTGGCGTTGCTTTTTGCCAGTCGCCTCGAGTTGCTGCCGAATATCTGGCAGGCTGAGGAGCCAGTAAGCGACCTCGAGTGAGGGTAGCGACGACCACCCAGTTACCTGAGAGCGGTACTGACGACGTCGCGGTTCGACGGAACGCTGCCGGGGTCGGTACTTGTTTATCGGAGCCACGAGAGACACAGCCATGACTGCGTTTCCGCTCGAGGTGCTGCTCGGCATTTATCTTGGGTTGCTGACCGGGATCGTTCCGGCGTTCGTTGCTGGCTCCCTTGGCTTCCTGGTTCGGTACTTTACCGGCGTCAGCCTCCCCGGCTTCGGTGTCGTCGTCCTGGCATTGTCGATTGCCAGCGTACAGGGGGGACTGTTGGGACTCGTCGAACCTGATATCGCCCAATCACCTCGCTTGCTCGTGGCCGTTCTCGTCGTGTTGATGCTCGCGCTGTATGCCCACAACCAGGGTGATAGCCTTGGAGCGTCACTCCCTCGTCGACTCTCGCTCAAGAACCTTCGCCAGCGAACGCTCTCGGCTGACGTGATTGAAATCGTCGGGAGCGTTGGCCAGGTCACGATCCGCCCGAGCGGCGAAATTCGGGATATAGAGGGGTATCCGCCATTACCGCCGACGCTGCGTCAGACGTTGAAAAACGGCTCCTGGCGACTGCCGGCTGATCTCCCACTGGCCGAACTCGCCCGGCGACTCGAGGACCGGCTTCGCACCGAATACGATCTTACTGATATCGCCGTGACTGTGGATGAACGTGGACGGGCAACGATCGCTGCGGCACCACCATCGAGTGGACTTTCAAAACGGGTGCCGGCCGGCCAGCGTGCCGTGTCTCTCTCGACGGTAATCCCGACGGGGCTCGCGCGCGGTGATCTGGTCCGCGTGCGGATTCAGTCTGGCTCTGAGTCCGACAAACCGGTCGAGGCGACGGTCCTCAGTGTCGAATCAGATGCCGATACGAAGGATTCCGGAGCTGGTGCAGACGACACGAGTTCCGAAGACGGGGACCCACCCGCGGCCCCCAAACCAGCCGGGAACGCCACCGCAGGCGGCAATGGGCGAGTGACGCTTGCTGTCCCACGAACAGTGACGGGCCGACTGCTCGCGGCGGAGTCACCTCGAATCGAGGTCCTCCCACGTGGGACAAACGATCTGTTCGAAGCGTTCACCAGGATACGGACGGCCGGCTACGGTGTGAGACACGTCACGTCGTCACCGGTACTTGATCAGTCCGGGGCGGCGGACGCCACACCGAAGGTGGACCCCGCTGCCTACGACCTCGAGGTGCTGGCGATCAAACGCGCCAGTGTTGAGACTGGCGACCGCCGGCGAGGGTGGGTTTTCGGCCCGGGCCTCGAGCGAGCGCTCGCTCCTGGTGACGAGGCATACGTGGCTGGACGGACCACTGATCTCAGGCGGTTCAAGTCGGTGATTCGATGATCGACGTGTTCCTCGAGCCGGCACCCGCACAGGTCGGAAACTCTGGGCTCGTACTCGACGCCGTCGTCCGAATCGTCGGCTTCGCGATCCTCTCCGGTGCCGTGGCAGCCACTGTCGCCTTCGTGTACCGATGGTACAGTGCGGAGTCCATCCCAGAGGGTGTCGCTGTCCTCACCGGTGTCGTCGTGGTGGCACTCTGGTTGAATACCCAGACGGTGTTGCAGGATGCGATCATCGGCGATGCAGACGTCCTCGACCCGGCAACAGCCGTCTACACCGTGGGTGCCTTTGCTGTCAGTGCCGTGGCCGCAGACGGTGCCCGCCGTGCAGGCGACCACCTGGCGACGCGAGCGGTGATCCCTACCCCTCGAGGAATCGACGACGTCGGGCAACTGGTGAGAACCGGCGGTCGGGTCACCACCGTTGTCCTTCCGGAGGAAATCGGCGATGCGGACGGCTACGATCCCGTCGACGACGAAACGAAAGCCGCCATCGCGGGCACCACGCTGTTGTTTCCTCGCCGACTCACCGTTGCCCAGGTTCGTGATCGGATCATCGGCCGCCTCGAGGCGGATTACGGCGTCGGGTACGTCGACCTCGAGGTCCAGACTGATGGGACCGTCGACCGCCTCGCTGTCGGGAGTAAGGCAGCAGGTATTGGCCCGACACTCGCGCCGGGATCGGTTGCGATCGCGCTCGAGGCTGACCCTGCTCCTGACGCGAGTCCGGGAGATACCGTCGAACTGTGGCGTTCGACTGCGGATGAGGAGCCGACCCGGTGTGGGACTGCAGAACTCCGGGCGGCACTCGAGGACGTCGCCACGGTCGTTGTCGACTCCGATGCCGACGTGCTTCGTACTGACGCTGGCGACCACCAGTATCGACTCGTCACGAAACCGGGTGCACCCGACCCGGAACGGGCCATCAGGGCACTCTTGCGCTCAGTCCCGGAGACGATCACCCGACTCGAGGTCGGTCCTGAAAGCCAGTGGATTGGTCAGCCGGTCGGCTCGGTGCCAGTGATGGTGTTGGTGCTCGTCCGTGGTCAGGCGAGTGCTGATGGGAGAGAGCAGGACGACCTCAATGAAGACGTGTTTGCATTCCCCGACCCCGAACGCCCCCTCGAGGCCGGCGATCGGTGTTACGTCATGGGTCATCCTGAGGCGCTCGAGCGCCTTTGAGCGACCGGTGCATGTGGCCGCGGGGCGTACACCGGTTACGTCCCTTGTACTATCATACTCTCTTTCCAGCACGCTCCCAGGACCACAGCTAACCACGGACCAGAACTTCCCTGCTGACGGTACGCGTGGGTAGCTGTGATTCTCACCGGTAACAGCGAAACAGTCGACCGAAACCGTCGGGTTTTACGCCTGCCATCCATTTAGCACTGATATGAGCAGCGAGGACTTTCCAACTGACCGACCCGCGGTGGTGACCTGTGGGTTGCCCTACGCTAATGGCGACTTGCACATCGGACACCTCCGTGGCTATATCAGCGCCGATGCGTTCAACCGAGCACTCAAAACCCTGGGCCAACAGTCAGCCTACGTCTGTGGGTCGGACATGCACGGCACCCCGGTTGCCGTCAACGCCGAAGCCGAGGGTGTCGACCCGGAGACCTTCGCACTGCGGTGGCACGACCAGTATCAAGAGACGTTTCCACAGTTCAACGTCGAGTTCGACAACTACGGACACACCCACGACGACACGAACACTGCACTCACCCAGGACATCGTCCGCACGCTCGATGAGGAGGGGTACGTCTACGAGGATGCGGTCCTCGTTGCCTACGACCCGACGGCCGACGATTACCTTCCGGATCGCTACGTCGAGGGGACCTGTCCGTACTGCGGAGCCCACGCCCGTGGTGACGAATGTGATGAGGGCTGTCAACGCCACCTCGAGCCAGGCGAGATCGAGAATCCAACGAGCGTACGTACCGGCAACCCGGCTGAGTATCGCGAGCGAACCCACAAGTTCTTCCGCGTCTCGGAGTTCGCCGACTTTTTGACTGACTTCCTCGACGGCCTCGAGGGAACCTCGAACGCACGCAACCAGCCTCGTCAGTGGATCGAAGAGGGCCTGCAAGATTGGTGTCTCACCCGAGACATGGATTGGGGGATCGACTACCCTGGTTCCGAGGACGAAGACATCGTCCTGTACGTCTGGGTCGACGCCCCGATCGAGTACATCGCCTCGACGAAACAGTACACCGAACGCGTCGGTGCCGAGGCGTACGACTGGGCGGAGGTCTGGCAACACGATGCGGGCGGCGAAATCGTCCACATCATCGGCCGGGATATCATCCAACATCACACCATTTTTTGGCCGGCCATGCTCGAGGCCGCCGACTACAACACCCCACGTGGAGTCGCCGCGACCGGCTTCATCACCATCGATGGCAAGGGCCTTTCGACCAGTCGTAACCGGGCGATTTGGGCCAAAGAGTACCTCGAGGAGGGATTCCACCCAGACTTGCTGCGGTACTATTTGACGACGACAGGTGGCCTTCAGCAGGACGTCGACTTCACCTGGACGGCATTTCAGGAGAAAGTCAACGGGGAGTTAGTGGGGACGATCGGAAACTTCTGGTACCGATCGCTGCTCTTTGCCTACCGCAACTACGAGGGGACCCCTGACGTCGCGGTCTCCTCGGACGTCGAGGAACGAATCGAGGGCGCTATCGGCGCGGTTCGTGCGGGTGTCAACGACTACTCCCTCCGTGACGTTGGCCTGGCTGCCACACGCCTCGCGCAGTTCGGAAACGAGTACATCCAGCAACACGAACCGTGGAAGCTCACCGACGAAGACCCCGAGCAGGCCGCACAGGTGATCCGAGACTGTGTCCAGATTGCCAAGGCAGTAGGCGTCTTACTCGAGCCAATTGCTCCCGATAAGGCCCAGGCCCTGTGGGAGCAAATCGGGGAAACGGGCTCCGTCGCGGATGCCCACCTCGAGGATGCACTCGAGGCCCCGCCGCGGACGTTCGACGAACCTGGTGAAATCTTCGAGAAGATCGAGGACGACCGCGTCGAGGAACTCGAGGAGACACTCGAGGAGAAGATCGCAGCCGCAAGTGAGGACGACGAGGATGAGGGTGCGTCCGAGAGCGAAGCGGAAACCGAAACCGACGACACCGCCGACGACGAAGCCCCACGCATGGACGACGACACCGAACTCGAGCCACTCGCAACCGATCGAATCAGTTTCGATGACTTCCAGGACCTCGACATTCGCGTCGGCGAAATCGTCGTCGCCGAAGGCATCGACGGGGCGGACGACCTCGCCCGACTCGAGGTGGATATCGGCCTCGAAACCCGACAGGTCGTCGCCGGGATCAAACGGCTGCACGACCTCGAGTCATTGCCCGGCACGAGGTGTATCCTGCTCGCGAACATGGAACCGGCCGAATTGTTTGGCGTCGAGTCGAACGGAATGGTCCTCGCTGCTGGTGAGGCGGCGGATCTGTTGACCACCCACGGTGACGCCGGTCTCGGAGAAAAAGTCCGGTAGTCGAGCGGGTTGTTTTTCCGTCGTCACGTTATTCGCCAGGAGACAGTGCATACGCAAGGCCAACGAACACAGGGCCAACTGCTGTTTGTTTTGCAGATACCAGATGGGCGACCACAATCACGACCAGATGTCTCGGCGCGGGGCCGACTCGGGACCGCAACGTCGGGGAGACGCGCCGGACCAACGAGGAGACTCGAGGCGGCTACTCCCCGATGGCGGAACCGCGGCGGAGACTGCGTCATCGGAAACGGAAGAATTGGACGACGAGAGTGACGCCGATGACTCGGATGAAGAGAGTGTCGGAGACGATGAGGACGCTGGTGACGCCGAAGAGTCGGGTCAACAGGGCGATAGTGAGGACAGTGAGGGGGAAGAAAGCGAGAGTGAGGAGGTAGAGAGCGAGAGTGAGGGGGCAGAGAGCGAGGACGAAGGAAGCGATGAAGGCGAAGAAAGCGACGAGAGTGAGGGTGATGACCCGAGTACAGCGGGCGAGGAAAGCACCGACGAAGACTCCGAGGAGCCTGAGACGGATGACGCTGCGGCGGAGGGCGAAAGCGAGGAGACAGATCCCGGAGAACAACACGGCAACGGTGCCGACGAAGTCTATGAGAGTGAGGACACAGCGGGCGTTGCCCACCTCGATCTCGATGGTCTCTTCCTCGATGTGCTTGGCCTCGAGGTCAATTTGAACGAGGTGACGCTCGACGTTTCGGCTCGCCCTGGGGAGGAGAACCTCCTTGGAAACTTGCTCTCGTCCGTCACCGGGCTCCTGGACGGATTAGGGTCACCACTCGACTCGGTGACGAGTGCACTCTCGTCGATCCCCGATGGATTCAAACGTGCCGCAAGCGGCCTCCTCGAGGGGCTGAAAAGTCGCCTCTCGAGTGTGGTTCCCAGCTTCGGATCCGAAGGCGAGGCAGCGGATGAAGAAGAGGAAAGCGAAGACAGCGAGGCGGACGATAGCCAGGGGGGAATCACCGGGTGGTTCCGATCCCTCGGGCAATCTCTCGTCAACGGGCTTCGTTCGCTGTTCACTCGAGCAATTTCCGCTATTCCGCTCGAGCAGGTCATTGCTTCGGTCGTTCGACGCGTGTTACAGGCCGTGATCGGCCGACTCGAGTCGGCTGGCGAGCGAGCGGAGGATGCCGTTACGTCGGACGCTGCTGGCGAAGATGAATCGGGCGACGAATCAATGCAACAGGAAGGCGATCAACAGGAAGCGGAGGCAACAGCATGAGTGATCAGGCACTTTCAGTGACGGAGGGATTGGACTATGACCAGATTGTTGACGACATCGACCTCGAGTCGGTGCTCGAGGGAACCTCCTACGAGGGGGCTGTCGACGGTGACGAACCCATCGGCAGCGAACTCGGTGGGCTACTCGGTGCGATGATCGGCAAAACCCTTGGCGAGCAAATCGGTGCCGCCGTCGGTGATGCCATCGTGGACTCGGTGCTCGAGGACGACGAAGCGGATGCAGACGACGAGGACGAAGCGTCGGAAGCGGATGAGGAATCGTCGGACGAAGCGGATGGAGATGGCGAAGATGAGGATGGTGACGAGCAGTCTGGAGAGAGTCACGATGAAGAACCCGGAGATGACTCGGATGAGGATGATGAGCCCTCGGACACTAATGCGGACGAGGGTTCCGAAGAATCGACCGACGCAGACGATGACTCGAGTGATGACGACGACTCGTGACTCGCCGTTCCAGTGGTCCTGGGCCACGGAACGGGGGAGACTGAACAGCCGACGCGAGCGGGGGCTGTGGCCGCATGAGTGACGCAACCTCCTTGCAGGACATCGTCGTCGACGAAGCACTCGAGGCAGTCGACGTCGAGACACTGATCAACGGTGGCTCACTCCGTGAGGAAATCGATGGCCGCGAAGTCGGCGCTGCCGTCGGGCGTCGGGTAGGCGAACAGGTCGGTCGGCGGACGGGAACACGGATCGGAGCGGCAATCCAGGAGGGACTCTCCCGGAGTCGCGAAGAGGGACACTCACTCGAGGAGCTGCTGGCTGAACTCGTTCGTTCGGTTCGAACGGCAGTGGCGAATATCCTCGAGGAAATTGGACAGCAGGGACTGGCAGAACGAATCGCCCCTGGATCAGCGACATCGGAGGAGCAGGAAGATGACGAGTCTGCGGAAGACATTGAGGCGGATGCGGAGTCCGAGAGTGATGATGGTAACGGGCACGTGGATGACGATTCCGTTACTGATGACGAGAGCGAAACCGATGACGACGAGGGTGACACCACTGATAGGGACACGGACTCTGACTCGGAGACCGAAATCGACATCGAGGAACTGGCCGAGGGTGAGGAGCCGCCGGACACAGCGGACCTCGCTGCACTCCGGCGTGAGGCCATCGATGCTGTTCTCGAGCAGTGTTCGTACCGCGACCTGCAATCGATCGCCAAATCGGTCGGTGTGAAGGCCAACCTCGAGGCCGGAGAAATGCGTGATCGGATTGCGACGACTGTCGTTGACACTGACCAATCATCAACAAATGACGGCCAGGGTGAGGTGGAACCTGAGGCCGAAGCCGATTAGATCCAATGACCACTCAGCCATCCCCCGACGACCGTGTGAAGGAGTTGTTAACCGATGCGGAAGTGGCGATCGAATCGATCCTCGAGTCTGAAGCCGTCGATGTCGACCCCGAAGCAGACGGGTCGAACGTAACGGAACACATTGCGGACGAGCTCGATTCATCTTCCTCTCCGACGGAACTCCTCGAGTCGACAGCACTTCCGGAACTGGCCACCCAGAGCGCAACCTACCTCGAGGATCGCGACCTCTCGACAGTCCTCGAGGAGACTGGATTCGAGTCAGTGAGTTCGGATTCGTCAGTTCCAGCAGCCATCGCAAACGGCAGCCCGGTTGCGGTAACCACGCTCCGTGCACTCCAGGAACTGGCGGCCCTCGAGGAGGACACTGAAGCGGAGGGAAGTGGAACCGACCGAACGGACGAATCCGCCCTCTCAGAGCGCCTCACAAATTTGACAGCACTGCTCGAGCGTCGGATACAGCTACTCGAGGGGGAGTCTGAGGGTGACCCATCATCGACTGCTGATACGGAGACAGAGACTGAGCAAACGGCGCCTGAATCCAGTGACAACGACGAACTGTCAGACGAGACCGATGCACGATCGGACTCCGAGGAGGCCGAACGCGATGACGGCGATACATCCCCACTCGAGGCACTGGTGGATGGGTTCAGTGACGACGTAGATGCGCTTTCGAACGCCGTGGAGGCAATCGGGTCTGGCGCTGATGAGGTGATAGAAACCGCCGCAGACGACGCCGATGAGACGACTGAAGGCGACACGAGCGATGACATGACCGCAGACGACGCCGATGAGACGACCGAAAGCGACACGAGTCATGAGACTGATGAAGCGTTCTTCGGTGACGGCGATGGCACACTGCTCGGTGGCAATGACAATGAGGCGAAAGGAACGATGTTCTCGACGGTTCCATCGAGACCCACGGATCGCGGAGATATGGGTGGGGTGGCTCGACTCTCGACGGTACCGAAGCGAAACTAAACCAGTCTGTTTTGGCCCCGGTTTGATACCACTCGAGCCCCTCTTTCACGTATGAGCGTCACCGGCCTGTGTCAGATCTGTTCGACCCGTACCGCCGAGCGTCGGTGTGATTCCTGTGGAGCGCTCGCCTGTCTGCACGATTATGAGGAGAGTGCGGGGGTCTGTGTCCAGTGTACCGGGACCCGCCGGTTCACTGATTCGACACCTGACCAGTCAGATACCAACCGATTTCCATGACCTCGATTCGCGATCTCGTCGGGGAGACGCTCGATATCGGGGCAGAATATTGTCTCGAACTCGAGCAAGCCGACCAGGGACGACTGCTCGCGCGACATCCAAACCCGCGCAGCCCGATGGACATCGAGGTTTGTCGCGACCTCGAGCGCCTCGAGAACGTGCCACCGAAAGAACCGGTAACCGTCCGTATTTGTGGAGAGATGTGTGGTGACCGGTTAGTGGGCAAAGTGATCGAACCGGCCTGTGACGACCCGGCGAACACGGGTCGGCCGTCTACCGATTCCTGAGAACCCATGTCGTACGGGATATCGCTCCACGCAGGGATAGGATTTGCCATCGAACCCATCTGTGACGTCCGTCCGCTCACTCGTTTACCGGCGTCAGTGTCTGAAACGCTATCGGTGGAAACCGCGGCTCGATCGTGCTCGGTCGTCTGCCGCTCCCGCCGACCTCGAGGGGCACCCGAGTCAGGACATCCTTATCGGCGAGTTCGTACAAAAATCGCTTGACCGTCCCGGCAGTCAGTGCCGACCGTTCGGCAATCGCCGCTGCCAGTTCACGAATCGGCTGTTGACACGTCTTTATCCCGGCGGACTCGAGCGCGAGGAGCGTACAGAGCACTTGTTGGCGAGTCTCTGGCAGGCTCAACGTCCGATCGAGATGAATACACTCGTCCGGTACATCGGCCTTCCCTCGCTCGAGGTGTGTCGATTTCAGTGCTGGCTGATCCTCTTGGCTTGCCAGTGTCGCGGCAGTAAACAGTGCCGTCAGTGCGTTGTGGGCGTTGCCATCGGCCCACTCAGCAACCTCACGCACGTGATGGTGTTCGATCGCCCCGGTAGCTAATCCACTCGAGACACGCTCGGTGAGGATGTCGGTTAGCTCGTGACGACGGTATGGGGGTACCTCGATGATGGTGTCCTCCCACGTGGGTGGTGGCGATTGTCCGACCGGGACGACCGTGGTATGTTGGGCAACGGGATCGAGGAGTTCCTGGACGCGGTCCGCCGTGATCGTCTCCGGTTCGTCGTGATGGTCGATAGCGATGACGGCACGCCGGTTGTGTGGCTCGAGGTGGCTCACCAGACGATCACGAAGCTCTTCGGTCCCAACGCCACCCGTCGGTACGGAATCGGCCGTCATGATCGAGAGGACGGTTCGATAGAACGCGAACGCACTCGAGACTCGCCGGGCGTCGACGTAGATGAACCAGGTGGTGGGCTCGCCACTGCCTGCACGCGTGGTCGTGCCGATCGTCCCAGTGGTTTCGCCTAACGTCGTGGTCAAGCTCCGAAACAGGGCGGTGATAACGGCAGACGTCCCGGACCCAGGAGGGCCGACGACGGCGAACGACTCCGGGAATCCGCGGCCAAACGTGGGTTCGACGGCATCCAGCAACTGCTCGAGGACGGACCCACGCCCGACCGGCTCTTCTCGGTGCACGGTCGGACTCAGGACATCCCGATCGAGGATGATTCCGGTCTGTCCCCGGGCGGCTTGTCTTCTGGCGATACGCTCCTGCAGATTCATTTACGCTGGCCCCGTTCCCGATGAGCTTTGTGTCTCACCACCGTCGAGCAGAGCATCGGCGAGGATTTCCAGTGGGTGCAGGATATCGTAGCCCGTGCCATGTTCCATCTGCATCGAACAGGTTGGACACTCAGTGAGTCCGTGGGTGGCATCGGCGGCCTCCATGTGTTCGAACATCTCCTCACCGATTTTCATGGAGGTATCGTAGTTCTCCGCTTTCCATCCGTAGGTTCCGGAGATACCAGAACACGAATCACCTACGTCGTGGGCTTCGACGCCATCGATCGCCGACAGGACCTCGATTGCCTGGCCGTCAAGTCCCTGGTTTCTGGCGTGACACGGGGCGTGGTAGGCGAGGTTTGGCAGGTCGGTGGTCGTTCCCTCGAGTTCGCCTTTCAGGTCTTCGTGGACCCGGAGGTATTCCAGCCCTTCCCAGGTGTTATTCGAGACCTCGTGGACGCCGTCGATATCGAACAGCTCGGGGTACTCCTGTCGGAGCGACATCGAACAGGAGGTACAGGAAGCGATGACGTCCGCACCCTCCTCGATGGCGGCTGCCAGTTCCGGGACGTTGGTCTTCGCCGCCCGTTCGGCATCCCCAAGCATTCCGTTGGCGTACATTGGCGTTCCCGAACACCGTTGATCGGGAACCATCACCTCGTAACCGAAGTGTTCGTACACCCGGACGAGGGCCTTGCCGACCTCTGGGGTATTGTAATTCGAGTAACAACCGTGGAAGTACGCGATCCGTTTGTCAGTCTCGGCCGTCGTCTTCTCCCCCCGCGCTTCTCTCGCCGCTCGAGCACGCTCTCTCGAGGTGGCATACCCCCCACGAGCATCCCACCACTCACGGAACGTTTCCGTCGCGAATGCCGGGAACTCGCGTTCGCTGGTGATCTTGAGGACCTTCTCGTTGAACACGCGGGTTACGCCGAGTCCCATCATGAAATTCGTCAATCGGGGCACTTTGCTTCCGAGGTGTGCCATCGTTCGATAGTTCGAAAGCAGTCGGTTTCGCCAGTACTCGAGTGAGCGCTTGCTCATCTGTTTCTCGACGTACTCCCCGCGTGCGGTGTTGTGCATCTGCGAGAGTGGAACCTCCGATGGGCAGGCGTGATCACACCGCATACAGTTCGAACATTTCATCACCGAATCGTCGATGTCGTGATCGTCCTGTCGTTTGAGTCGCCACTGTTCTGGCCCCTGGAACTTCGGCCCGGGGAACTCGTCGTCGACTTCGGCGACGGGACAGTTTGTGTCACATGTAGAACACTTGTAACAGTTGTCCGCGCCCGGTCTGAGATCCATCTCCGTCGATTCGGGGAACACCTCGATTGGTTCGAAGTCGTCATCAGTCGGTACGTGCTCGTCTGTTGGTTGGGCTGCATCACTCATCGAATCACCTTTGGTGGTCGTGTTCGTCCGTGGTTGCTCATCCGCTCACCTCTGCGCCCGCGCGGTCACCGGCGACGTAGCCGGTCGACAGCGAGACGCCACTGCCCGATTTCTCGGCCGCAAAGTCGTATCCGGAAAGCACTGCCCCAGCAGCACGGAGGTTCTCGAATTCGAGGTCGCCGTTGGCGTCCTGTGGCCGTAGCTCGTTGTCGACCTCGAGGCCATAGCTGGCAAAGGGATGGTCGCCGAAGGCGTCGTCGACGAACCACTCGTATCGGTCCTCCGCGTGGGCGACGTGACAGTCGAAAATCGGCTCGAAGACGTGGGTTCGGTCCGAGTCAACGCCCTTGCCAACGAGCCCGCCCGTCGCCAAGACGTACTCACTCGCTGCGTAGGGCACCTGTTGGCCCTTCCGGTCGACGAGGACGTGCTCGATCCGATCTCCGTCACCTGCTTGGTAGTCCACGACGGGGACCCCAGTCGTTACGTTGACGCCCGCCTCCTCGAGTGCGTGGTAAAGCTGGTCCTCGAGTCGCATGCCGGGGAGACTCGGTGGCCCAGCCGGCACCTCGAAGACGGCAACACCGAGTCGCTCCTCGAGGTCGCGACGAACGACGTCGTGATTGTCGTCCCCGAGTATCGGCGGGAAGCCGACTCGGGTCTCACCCTCGAGTGCGTCGGAAACGCCTGCAGCGAGTGCCGCTCGTGCGCCGGTCTCACCGCGTCCGATGTCGACGGCTTCGTCCCAGTCGAGCAGATGGGCGTACCGCGTCACCTTCGCGTCGGCGCGTTTGATTCCCGGAAACTGGAGCGTTACTCCGCGTGTCTCGAACGGGACGCCTGCTGCCTCGAGATGCTTCGCTGCGAGTGGTCCGTCAAATTCTGGCAGGGTTTCGAACCCGACAAACAGGGTGTCGGCGGGATCAGCGGCAAGGCCCGGGGCGGTCCCGACAGGGTAACGGGCGGTCGGTTTGACTGTCCCATTGCTGGTCGGGACCAGCGCGTTCGAATCCGTGTGTGCACCGCCGTAGGTGTCTCCCGTGAGGGCATCGAAAAACAACAGCGCGTCACGAACAGCGTCGGTCCCGACGCGCTCGTATGGATGGCCCGTCGGCAACGCATCGATAGCGTCGAACGGATCAGCCAGTGGTCCCTCGCCTTCTGGTGTGTAGCCTAAGACGTCGATCAACCCCGTTGCGTGTCTGAGCGTGCTTTGTTTGTACGTTACTAATCGAACATCGCCACCGTGCTCGGCCGCTGACAGTGCGGCAACCGTTCCGGCGAGGCCGCCACCGATCACGAGCACGTCGTCAGTGATGGCCATTCACTGGTCACCTCCTCGATTCCGTGGCCCGCCGTCAGTGGCGACGACGCCGGACGGACCCGCCTCCGTATCAGTTTGCCCGCCGTCGAACGCCTCGAAATTCACATCCGTGCCCGTGCGTGCGGGGTCACCATCGGCGTTGTAGGTTGTCGCGTGGAGCGCGTACTTCAACATGGCCTGTGAGAGTTGCTCTCCCCAGAGTGCGTGGCGTTCACCCTTCCACCGCTCCTGGAAGAGTTCGTCGTACGCTGCACGTGCAGTCTCTTCGTCGTACTCCGGATGCAGTTCGTTGGCCAGCAGCTGACAGCAGAAGCCGCCCTGGCAGTTCCCCATCGACGCGCGCGTTCGGATTCGCACGGCGTTCAGATCCGATCCCGACTGAGCGATTGCGTCCTGCACTTCCGCGCGTGTCACACTCTCACAGTTGCAAATGACCGGGTTGGGATCGGTCGTTTGCAGGACCTCCCTCGAGCGACTCCCCAGCCGTTGGGTGCTCCGACGGGCGACGGGTGACCTGAGTCCGAACTCATCCATGGCGTCCTCGAGCGCCTCGAGGTTTTCACTGCCTGGCAACGGCACGTCGGCCGTGTCGCAGGACGCGCTGTGGCCGAGTTTGTCACAGATGTGGTCGCTGATCTTTTCTGCCATCAGTCGGGAGGTCGTGAGTTTTCCACCGACGATGCTGGTCATGCCGCCGACGCCGTCCCGTTCGGCGTGGTCGAGTAAGAAGAAGTCCCGGGTGATGTCTGTCGGGTCTTCGGTTCCAGTGCCCGGTGGTTCGTACAGTGGTCGAACACCCCAGAACGAGCGGATCGTCCGTGCCTCTTTGAGGATCGGGACGAGTTCGGCGAGGGTGGCGATCATCAGATCGACTTCCCACTGTTCTTCTGGATAATCGTCAGGATCCTCGACTTCCTCGTCAGTCGTTCCCAAAATCGCCGTTGTCTCGTGTGGAACGATGATGTCAGCGTCACCTTTCGGCCGACAGCGGTTGATTACCGTATCGACCTGCCTGACGTTCATAATCGTCATCACGCCTTTCGATGGCCGGACGGCAACCTCGAGGTCAGCCATCGCGCCGATCTGTCCAGCCCAGGCACCGGTCGCATTGACGACGTAGTCGGCGGTGATGTCTTCGGTCGTTCCCGGTGTTTTGTGCGTTCGTTTGCCGGGCCCGGAGTCGTGACGGACGGTGACGCCGTAGATGTCATCACCCTCACGGAGCAGGTCGACGACCTCGGCGTGGGTTTCAATCCGTGCACCGTGGCGTTCGGCATCGTGTGCATTGGCAACACAGAGTCGGAACGGGTCGACTGCGCCGTCGGGAACCTGAATCGCCCGTTTGACGTCTTTGGCGAGATAGGGTTCAATCCGGCGCGCCTCTGCCCCGCTCAGCACGCGTGCGGGGATATCGCATTCGCGACACCCGGTCAGTTTTTTCTGGAAGTACTCGTCACTGTCTTCTGGACGCTGGACGAACAGCCCACCGGTCATCTCGATACAATGACCCGCGATGTCCTGTAGGACGTCGACCTCTTGGATACACTCGCGCGCGCTCGCCTGATCAGACACCGCGTATCGACCACCACTGTGGAGGAGTCCGTGCATCCGCCCCGTTGTGCCGTGTGTGAGATTCCCGCGCTCGACGAGTGTGACCTCGAGGCCGCGCATTGCCAGGTCTCTGGCGATGCCACAGCCGGTCGACCCGCCGCCGAGGACGAGCACCTCCGTATCGGTTGCCATGGGTTAGCTACAGAATGGGTCCCCCTCACCTTTATTTTATCGGAGGTCGGGGATCTGCGTTAACAAATGAAGATTCGTGTTTTTCCGTTTTGTGTGGGTGACTGGCACACGTGTTCGGATATTATGACAATACCCGCAATAAACGGCATTTTGACCGGCTAAAAATCGGGGAAATCGAACTATTACCCCTGTATCTCGGCGATTGAAGTGTATCGAATATTATGGGTTGAGAAATGTTTATAACCATTGTATGTATTGTTTACCACCAATGCGCTATCGTCAGTAAACACGGTGGCGTATCCACTCAGTTAACGGGGTGACCACGATATGACAGACACATACGTTGGCGCGGTTGATCAGGGAACGACCGGCACACGGTTCATGGTCTTTGACCATGCCGGCCAGGTCGTTGCGAACGCATACGAGAAACACGAACAGATCTATCCGGAACCAGGTTGGGTTGAGCACGACCCCATGGAGATCTGGGAAAACACGAAATCAGTCATCACGACTGCACTCGCACAGGCTGGCGTTGCGCCAGACCAACTCGAGGCAATCGGCGTGACGAACCAGCGAGAAACGACCTTGCTGTGGGACGCCGATTCCGGGAAACCAGTCCACAACGCACTGGTCTGGCAGGACCGACGGACCACGAGCCGTGTCGAGGAACTCGAGGAAGACGGGCTTGTCGGGACGATTCGGGAGAAAACTGGCCTCGAAGCAGACGCCTACTTTTCGGCGACGAAAGCCGAGTGGCTGCTCGACAACGCCGACCCGATCAAGATGGAACGGACGCGGCCGGATGACATCCGCGACCGTGCTGGACGGGGGGAAGTGCTCTTTGGCACTATCGACACCTGGCTGATCTACAATCTGACGGGGAACCACATCACCGAGGTAACCAACGCCTCGCGGACAATGCTCTACAACATCCACGACCTCGAGTGGGACGAGGAACTCCTCGAGGAGTTCAACGTCCCCCGTGAGATGCTTCCGGAGGTCCGACCCTCGAGTGACGAGGAGACCTACGGGACCACTGATCCCGATGGATTCCTTGAGGCCGAAGTGCCAGTTGCCGGCGCACTCGGTGACCAGCAGGCGGCGCTGTTCGGCCAGACCTGTTTCGATGCCGGCGAGGCCAAAAACACCTACGGCACCGGTTCGTTCTTCCTGATGAACACCGGAGAGGAAGCCGTCGAATCCGAACACGGCCTGCTCACGACCATCGGATTCCAGCGCTCGGGCGAACCCGTCCAGTACGCCCTCGAGGGGGCAATCTTCATCACCGGGGCCGCTATCGAGTGGCTCGAGGATATGACGCTTATCGATGATCCGGCGGAGACGGCGGAGATGGCCCGTAGCGTCGACTCGACTGATGGCGTCTACGTCGTTCCGGCCTTTACCGGGCTTGGAGCACCTCACTGGGACCAGCGCGCACGCGGAACCATCGTCGGGATGACCCGTGGCACGCGCAAAGAGCACGTCGTCCGCGCAACGCTCGAGTCGATTGCGTACCAGACCCGAGACGTCGCCGAAGCGATGGAAGCGGATTCGGGCATCGACATGCAGAGTCTCAAGGTTGATGGTGGCGCTGTCAAGAACAACTACCTCTGTCAACTACAGTCCGACATCATCGGCTCGGACATCGCCCGACCAGTCGTCGACGAGACGACGGCGCTCGGATCGGCCTACGCAGCCGGCCTCGCTGTCGGCTACTGGGACGACATCGAGGGCCTCCGCGACAACTGGCAGGTCGACCGGGAGTTCAGTGCAGAAATGGACGAATCGAAAGCCGACAACATGTACGGCCGCTGGAGCGACGCCGTCGAGCGTTCGCTTGGATGGGCGACTGACGGGGGGGACTAAATAAATGGTACTCGAGACGGCACTGGGGGATCCAGTGTTCTGGATGGCCGCCTTCGCTGGCGGCGCGTTTGCCGCCTCGATCGGCGCGTTACCGGCGTTCGTCTTTACGGGATTCATGGTCATCGCCGGTGAAGCGCTCTTTCTTGCCGTCGAGGTCGATAGCGTCACCGGCCTCGTCGGCTTCGGGCCCATCTTCGGCCCACACGTCTCGTTCGCAGGGGGTGCCGCAGCCGCGGCATACGCGGCGAGACAGGGATATCTCGAGGATGGAAAAGACATAGCAAGCGCCCTCGGCACACATAACGTCGATGTGTTGCTCGTCGGGGGCATCTTCGGGGTGTTCGGATTTGCGTCCGTCGAACTACTGAACTTCTATGAGTTCGGTACCGACAACATCGCGCTCATGGTGTTCGTGTCCGCACTCGTCCACCGTGTCGTGTTCGGCTACAGCATCATCGGGGAAATCACCGGCAAGAACATCTTCGACATGACTCCTGCCGAACGCGGGGAAGAGAATGCTCCCGGAATCTGGCTGCCTTGGCAGTACAAACCGCAGGGCGTCGCCATGATCGGACTCGTTGGAGGTCTGCTCGGCGGATTCATCTACCTCGAAACAGGCAGTGTCGTGTTGGTGTTCGGGATCAGTGCAGCCAGCCTGCTGTTCTTGAACCTGGGCATCGACGACTTCCCGGTGACACACCACATCACCCTGCCCGGTGCAGTCGGCGCGTTCAGTGCCGCTGCGACGGGCTTCGGTCCGACCACGGCGATGGTCTTCGCCATCGTGTTTGGACTGTTCGGGGCGTTCATGGCCGAACTCTGTAACCGCGTGTTCTACGCCCACGGCTCGACTCACGTCGACCCACCGGCGTTCGGCATCGCGGCCTCTGGCCTGCTCGCAACGGTCCTGGTGGCTGTCGGCGTCTTCACCGAGACGTTCTGGCCCACCTTCGGACTCTAAGTGCGCTGACACACCCGCAGTCCTGAGCCGTCCGGAGACCGCCTCCGGGTTCTCGATTTGACGCGTGACGGGGTTCTGGGGGGAGCCCCGAAAAAAGCGTTTACTGGTGATCGTATCCGGTGAGCCCCTGCTCACTCAGTTGCCGGCTCCGGGGACTCACCCGCTCGAATCGTGACGACCGGGACGTCAGCCATCCTGACCACTTTTTCGGCAACGCTCCCGAGTAAGTACCGCTCGAGTCCACTGTGGCCGTGGGTCCCCATCACGATGATGTCGATGTCGTGTTCGTCGGCATAGTTGAGAATAACCTGATGGGGTTTGCCGATGACGGTCACCGGAACGGTGTCGACATCACCGAACTCCCTTGCAATCTCTTCAGTCATGGTGGTGGCGTGATCCTCGAGTGACTCCTGCAAGGCCCGGTGATCTTCGGCCATCATCCCCGTCTGCGAGCCGTCACCGCTGCCACCCATCATGCCGGACTGCGACGAATCGGCATCCTGTTTCATCAACCCGGATCGAACGCCTTCAGTGCCGCTGCCGCCCATGTAGCCGAAATACCCGGAGTTGACGGCGTGTAAGACGTGGACGGTCGCGTCGTACTGTTCAGCGAGCTCTCGAGCGTGCTCGAAAGCGGCGTTTGCGCCACGGCTGCCGTCGGTTGGGTACAGTATGTTGGTATACATTGGTTTTCACTCCCAGGGAGTATTCTCTACCACACCGAGTCCATTAGTGCTTGTCCCACTGTCATGGCTGATTGACCCCAAGTACAACAATTATGTCCCCACCGTGGATACGTCAGGCCATGACAACGGTAGAGGACGCGACGCGAGTCAAACAGGTGGATAAGTGGAGTTGGGTGGTAGCCATGTCGGTGACGATTGCGCTCTTTACGATCAGTTTACTGGCAACGCTCGATGCCCAATTCAGCGCGGTCGCTGCCGCGGGGGCCGGCATCGGTGTGCAGTTTTTTTTACCGTATCAGGCCCGCATTTCCGCTGCGGCTACGCTTGAGGGGGACACATCCAACGACGAGCCCGAAGACGGGGGAGTGCTTCACCAGGGGGCGATGGGCGGGGCACTATTCGTCACCTCGGTCGTTGCCGTGGTCGTCATGGTGTTCGAAGGGAACTCGACGACAGCGCTGTGGGTTGGTGGCCTCGTGCTCGTCGTCCTCTATGCCGTGCTGGCAGCCATCCTCGAGCAGGGGCCAACCCCACAGTCGTAAGTGGTTCAATCAACGCCCGTGTACACACAACTCTTATACCAGTTCGATGAATCGACTCTCGTATGAATTGGCGGTTCAGGCTCGAGGCGCGAGATCGACGGAATCTCCTCATTATGACTGGGGTGATGGTGCTGCTACTGTTCGCCTACGCTGAGGGCTCACTCGAGGAGCGAGCACTCGCGTCCCTGGTGGGTGGTGTGTTCGCAGCACTCGTTTTCGTCGTCGTGACGGTCGTTATCAATGCGTACAAACCCGACCACTGGTAGATTGTTAGACCGCTGTGGCAGGGTGAGATCAGTCACTTTTAGACCATACTCGGGCAACGTAGTGTATGCCCCGTGACCCACCCATCGTCCTCGACATCGACGGCACCTTGACTCGCCCAGCGGGGTGGGGGATCGATCCCCGACTCATCCAGCCGTTGTACGAGTGGGATGGCCCAGTCGTCATCGCGACTGGCAAGGCCTTCCCGTATCCCGTTGCCCTCTGTCATTTCATCGCCATCCCTGAACTCGTGATCGCCGAAAACGGTGGCGTCGTCTACACGGGGGAAACGGTGGAATACGCTGGCGACCCGGCCGCTGCTCGAGCAGTCGCCGCTGCCTACCGTGATGCCGGATACGCCCTCGGGTGGGGTGATACCGAAACCGTCAATCGGTGGCGCGAGACCGAAATCGCCGTGAGCCGTGACCAGCCGCTGGCCCCGCTCCAAGCGATCGCATCCGAACACGGCCTCGAGGTACTCGATACTGGCTACGCGTACCACGTCGTCAGCCCCGATACCAGCAAGGGGAGAGGCCTCGAGGTGTTGCTCGAATCCATCGGTCCCGATCACAATGCGGCGTTCGACCCTGCTGATGCGGTCGCCGTGGGTGACTCTGAGAACGACGTCTCCACGTTCGATCTCGTCGGACGGAGCTTTGCCGTGGCGAACGCTGATGACGCCGCGAAGCGTGCTGCTGGGACCGTACTCGAGGAGGCACACGCCGATGGAACCCTCGCTGTGCTCGAGCAGGTGAAGGGGTCAGTGCTGTAGGATACGGTGGTGTCTCATTACCGAGGCGGTCGTCGCCTGTCTCCGCTTCAACACCACACGCCTTTTACTGGCAGCCGTCCAATCGCGTTCCAACATGAGCAATAGCGCCGAGCCGTCTGCCGGGGAGCCAGACCAGACCACTGACGGGGCCACGGACGGGAATGAGGACGGACCACTGCAGGTCGACTCCCCCAACTACCACAACGTCAACCACACGGCAGCCCAGACCTGCGGCTGGACGGCAAACGCATTGCGTGGGGAAGGAAAATGTTACAAGAACATCTGGTACGGGATCGAGTCACACCGTTGTATCCAGATGACGCCCGTCGTCCGGTGTAACGAACGCTGTGTCTTCTGCTGGCGCGATCACAACGGCCACGCCTACGAACTCGAGGGCGTCGAGTGGGACGACCCTGAAGCCGTCGTTGAAGCCTCCATCGAGCTTCAGAAGAAACTCCTCTCTGGGTTCGGTGGCAACGAACAGGTCCCACGGTCTGCCTTCGAAGAAGCAATGGAGCCTCGCCACGTGGCGATCAGTCTCGATGGTGAGCCATCGTTGTATCCCTATCTCCCGGAGCTCATCGACGCATTTCACGACCACGACATTACGACGTTTTTGGTCTCCAATGGCACGCGTCCCGAGGTTCTCAGGGAGTGTGACCCAACACAGTTGTACGTGAGCGTCGACGCCCCCGAACGCTGGACGTTCGATCAGGTCGTCAAGGCGATGGAAGACGACGCCTGGGAACACCTCATCGAGACGATGGACGTGCTCGCCGAGAAAGACGAAACACGTACGGTGTTGCGGACGACCCTCATCGAGGGCGAGAACATGCGCGACCCGGACTGGTATGCTGCCTTTTACCAGCGCGCTGATCCCGACTTCGTCGAACTCAAAGCGTACATGCACGTCGGCCACTCTCGAGGCCGCCTCGACCGATCCTCGATGCCAGATCACGACGACGTCATGGCCTTCGCTCGAGAGGTCGCCTCCTACATGCCCGAGTTCACGGAAGTGAAGGGGGTTCCTGCTTCACGGGTCGCATTGTTGTCGAAGACGACAGACACGTGGGTGCCAAAACTGAAAAAAGACAGTGCGTTCTGGGAGCGAGACCCCGTGTCGTGAGCGGTGGGCTCACGTTCGGCTCGCTCACTGTCACTTCCAACACGGGTCTTGGTTCGTCGGGGGGCGTGTAGAGGTGCCTACGAGATGGGGTCCGTCTCCGGCGACCGTGCTCGAGGAACTGCCGTCAGAGACCATCGTCGCGTTTCTGGATGCCGACTCGAGAGGCGTCATCGCGACCTCGACGATGATGGGAACGAACTCCGAGCGTAAGATAGGTTCAGGACAGACGATCAGGAACGTGTTGCAGCGATCGAACGGTACATACCACGTGAACGCTAATTTGGTTGTAAGTAGCCGGGAACAAGCGTAACATTTTTGTTATCCATCACACATCCGATACGCTTAACAGGGGGTGACACGAAGACTCGCCTATGCACCAGCCCGTCGGCACTGCCATCGGAAATGACGAGCGCGAGGTATTACGGCTCTTGGCGCTCGAGGGCGGCCTGGAAGGAGAGCTCAAAATCTCTTGTGGAGCACTGGCTGACCGCCTCGATGCCTCCAACCAGACGGCTTCTCGACGGCTCCAACGCCTCGAAAGCACGGGCTATCTCGAACGAGAGACGGTCGTCGATGGGCAATGGGTGACGATTACTGACGACGGCGAACACGTCCTTCGATCGACGTATGAGACGTACAAACAAATTTTCGAAACGGGGAGGACCGTCGTTCTCGAGGGCCGGGTAACCGGCGGCATGGGTGAAGGAAGCCACTACATCTCGCTTCCAGGGTACAAGCGCCAGTTCGAGGATCGACTCGGCTACGAGCCCTTTCTCGGCACGCTCAATATCGAACTCGAACCCGACAGCGTTCGACGACGACAAGCAACCACCGCTCTTGAGCCGATCCCGATCGATGGCTGGGAAGACGAAGACCGTACCTACGGGCCGGCAGTCTGTCTGCCGGCGGTCATCGAGACTGGAGATGGTGAACGATACACTGACGCGCATACTATCGCGCCGGAACGCACCCATCACGATGAGGACAAACTCGAGTTGATCGCCCCTGAGAAACTCCGTGACGTACTCGGCCTTGCAGACGACGACCTGGTCACCGTCCACGTTGGTGATCGCTGATGCCGTCTGCTGACTCCGACGAGACACGTGAGAACACGAGCTCCGGCTCTTCGACGCACACGATGACTTCCTCCCCACCTGCAGAGACACCTATGAAGACGAATACGAACACCAACACGACCGATGCCCCACCGCTCGAGACTGCCCTCCGTGCACTTGAGGCCGGCGACCCGGTACTCGTCCACGATGCAGCCGATCGAGAGGGGGAAACCGATCTCATCTATCCCGCTGGAGCGGTTACACCGGCAGCCGTTTCACGACTGCGAAACGACGCTGGAGGGTTGATCTGTGTGGCGTTGAGTGCCGAGGTCGCCGATGCGTTTTCGCTTCCGTTTTACGAACATGCGATTGACCATCCGGCTGCTGGGGACCACGACCTGGGCTACGACGATCGCTCATCGTTCTCTTTCACCGTCAATCACCGGGACACCTACACAGGAATTACGGACAAAGACCGGTCGCTAACGATATCGGCGCTGGCTGGTGCAGCAGCAGCTCCCTCAGAGACGACCTTCGCCGATGAATTCCGCGTTCCCGGCCATGTCCACCTTCTTCGAGCGGCTCCAGGCCTCCTTTCACAGCGTGAAGGACATACTGAACTCGGCGTGGCACTTGCCGAAGCTGCCGACCTCCCACCTGCGGTGGTCGTTTGTGAAATGCTCGACGACGAAACTGGGGAGGCACTCACACCGGCAGACGCTCGTGCCTATGCAGAGCGTCACGACTTCGTGTATCTGGAGGGCGTTGACGTACGTACAGCCCTCCAATGAAAACCGCCGTGTGAAGTGGTATTTCACGAGACGTAATGAATTCCATTGTCGGTTGACTTTTATGCCCTGGTGGTGAAGTACACTTGTTCAACTGAACACCTCAGTGTACCGCTATGCAAACTGAACTATCCTCCACCAACGGCGACCACGATTCACACTACGACCAGGCAAACGGTCGGTACACCTTCCGGTACGAACCCGAGGGAACAGCGACGATCACCACGACTATCGTGCACGCGCTGTCGAGCATTGCCAACGTCGACGTTTCCCAGGGAGAGTTTTCGCTGTACGATAGTATCGACCCCGATGCCCTCGAGCGCCTGTTTCGACCGAAAGCCGATGGCGAACTTCGCCTCGACGGACACGTCTGTTTCACCGCACTCGGTCACGAAGTCTACGTCTTCGCTAACGGCGACATTTTCATTTATCCGCCAACCGGCGGCGATCATCCGCTTCCCGATTCGGGCCGAGACTGAAGGGAACTTTTAGTGACTCTTTCCGTTAGCGATAGCCTTCACAGCGGATGCTCTCCTCTGAGCAGTCGGACCCATCGAGCGTGTACTACAACCGGACAACGAGTAGGTATTTTTGCCTCGGCCTCGATGAATTGTGTATGACCGTTATTGGCTTTCTGAGCACGGCACCCGTCACCGAGGAGAGTATGTCCGCAGAGGTAGCAAAAGCCGTCGATGCCCTCGAGGACTACGACGTCACGTACGAAACGACGCCAATGGGAACGACGATCGAAGCGGACTCGATCGACGAACTCTTCGGGGCGGCACAGGCGGCTCACGAAGCCGTCGATGGCGACCGCGTGAGTACGTTCCTCAAAATCGACGACAAGCGCTCGAGTGATGAGACAGCGGTGGAAAAAGTCAGGGCTGTCGAGTCGAAACTCGGCCGGGCCGCTCGGTCGGGGGTCGACACTCTCGAGCCTTGACCTCGAGGATGGGACCATCGAGCAGACGGCACTGCTCGAGCACACGGGTGGCTCAGGCTTCGATGCGACAGCACTGACTATCTTTGTCCACAGCGACGGGGACCGTGTGGAAGTCGACGTCGACAGTATCCACGAGGGGCCGTTCGAGGAAGGTGACACCGTCACCGTCGACCTGTCTGGTGAAAGCGAGTGGTACGCACTCGATTTAATCCACGAGGAGTATCACTCCCTCGGATTTGCCGAGCTGGACGTCGAGGACTAGGGTTCGCCCTCGAGAACGAGTTCCAGATAAGACGTTCGAACTTGTTTTGCTGCATCGAGCCCGAGGCGCTCGAGTATGTGCGTGGCCCGCTCACGAGCCGCTTCGATCTCGGCTTCGGTCCCGACGTCGGTCTCGATTTCGACGAACGTTCCGGCACCACCGACGCGGTCTAGCGTGAGCGTGTAGTCGTCGTACCGGTAGCGTTCGCGGTCTTTTCGGACGACTGCCGCGGGCTCGAAGCCGAGTTTCTCGAGGGTCGCGTGCATCGCGGTTGCGTCCTCGAGTCCGGTTTCGTGTTCGGCCCTGGTTTTCGAGGCGGCCTCGAGGAGTGGCCCCTTGTAGGTGAGGCGTGTCGCGATTTCAGTCGTCCCATCGGCGTCATACTCCCGGCGAATGCGCAACGCTTCGTCAGTGTCTGGAAAGGATCGATGGGGGGCGTCGTAGTAGGTGTCTTCCTGCACGACACCGCCGAGGGGTGTTGCCTCGAGCTCCTCGAGACGCGTGCGAACGTCCTCGAGCGACGCAGGAAGTTTGAGTTCGACCTCGTACATACCCGAAGGTCGGGGTGTGGGCTTATAGTAGTGATCCGAACTGAAAACGTCGGCCTTAAATGCGGACAGCGGGTCGTATCACGTATGACTGAGGATCAGGAGGCCGACGCAGAGCCAGAATCCGAAGACGTAGCCGAATCGGCCGATGACAGTGAGGAGACCGCCGAAGAAACCGAGAGCGGACTGCAGGAGGGCGATTTCGTCAAGATCGCCTACACCGCTCGAACGGTCGAAGAGGGCCAACTGGTCGACACGACTGACGCCGACGTCGCCGATGAGGAAGGTGTCGATAGCCAGGACCGCGAGTTCGCCCCACGAACCATCGTCCTCGGTGAGGGTCACATCTTCGCCGGTGTCGAGGAGGAACTGCTCGGCAGCGAGGTCGGTGTCGAGGGTGAGGTCACGATTCCAGCCGAGGAGGCCTTCGGCGAGTACGATCCCGAAGACGTCGAGACGGTCAGTGCCGAGAAAATCGACGAGGACGACCGCTATCCCGGGGCTCACGTTCACGTCGATGGTCAACACGGCTACGTGAGCACGATCATCGGTGGTCGCGCTCGAGTCGACTTCAACCACCCGCTGGCAGGCGAGGACGTCGAATACAGCTACGAGATTATCGAAGCCGTCGACGACCGCGAACAGCAGGCTGCTGGCCTGTTCGAAATGTACCTCGACGTCGAGCCATCCGTCCACATCGACGTCGACGAGGTCGAAGAGGAGGTTCTCGTCGAACCGGACGACGAAGACGAGGATGACGACGAGGCAGACGCAGAACCCGAGTACGAAACCGAACTCGTCGAGAAGGAAACGCTGTACGTCGAGTCGACGCCACAGCTCACGATGAACCAGCAGTGGATGTTCTCGAAACAACAGATCGCCCAGGACGTCATCGACAAGGTCGGCGTCGACCGCGTCATCGTCCAGGAAGTCATCGACGGCATGGGCGGCATGGGCATGCCCGGCATGATGGGTGGCATGGGCGGCGCTGGCGGTGCCGACCTCGAGGCAGCCCTCGAGGATGCTGACGTGGATGCCGACGAAATCGTCGAAGAACTCGAGGCTGACGCCGACGCCGAGTAAGCGAGAAGAGTCGGCCCGGTTTCACGCTTGCATACAGCCGGTAACTCTTTTCACTCGGCGAGCTATCCACGGGAGCAGCACTCGCCTGAGCGACGTCCAAGTCCGCACTCGAGGAAGAAAGTGAGGGAACGACACCTGCCCGTTCAGGCAATATCTCGACTGGTGTCGATCTCGACCCGCTCTGAAAGTTGCAGTTTGATGGTTTCTGCCGGCGCGCCCCCACCCCGGAACTTCGGAATCGCCAGATGGTTCTCTATTTCGGTGCCAGTGAGATCGGTTCGAAGATCGAAAATGGCGTCGGCCGCGTGCTGGGTTCGTGCCCGGTTCGGTGGTGCGTGGGGTCCCTTGAGGCAGTGGAGGACGGCGATCGATCCCGTCTCGAGCATCTGGGCTTTGAGGTCGTTCAAAAACGTCACGTAGGTGTCTGCCTCGGTGCGCTCGAGGACGTCCATCGTATCGATAATGAGGTTAGCACCGTCCGGTAAAGCCCCGGTGAGGCGGTTTGCTTCCTCGAGTGGATCGTCCTCGGCGACGTGTCGGACGGTGGGGTTCCCAACCCTGCTCCGGGAGGATTCGATGGCGTGACGGACGACGTCGTCGGTTCGTTCGGTGCTTAGATAGAGGGTCCCCCTCGCCGCGGTTAGTTCATAGAGGAGCAGTTCAGATTGGCTGGCGGGACTGGCGGTGTAGGCGACGACGCATCCCGGGGGGAGCCCACCCTCGAGTTTGCGATCGAGCACGTCGATTCCCGTTTCCAGCCGGCCAACCATGCGATTGCCATCCAGTTTATGGAGTGTCTGCATAACTCTTTGGCCCGCTGGCTGTTTCTGTGACCGATCCGCCCGTCCCAATAGTAAAATATGTGATGGTACCGGTGGCGCGGGCAAACTACCACCATTTAAGCAAGGGCAGAACCGCCTTTCGAGTGCGCAATGAAGCTCCACGAATATCAGGCGAAGCAAGTGTTCGCCGACGCGGGGGTACCCACACCGGCTTCCACGCTGGCCGACGACGTCGACGGCGTGGTAGCGGCAGCCGAGGAAATCGGCTATCCCGTCGCGATCAAGGCACAGGTACAGGTCGGTGGCCGGGGGAAAGCCGGCGGCATCAAACTCGTCGACGACGAGGACGAGGCTCGCGAGGCAGCAGATGCCATCCTCGGGATGGACCTCAAGGGCTATCACGTCGACCGCGTGTTGGTCGAGGAAGCCGTCGATTTCACCGACGAACTCTACGTCGGCGTGACGATGGACCGTGGCGCGGGCAAGCCCGTCGCGATGGTCTCGACGAAAGGTGGCGTCGATATCGAGGCCGTCGCCGAAGAGACGCCCGAGGCAATTGCCACCGAGCACATCGACCCGGCCTTCGGCATGCACCCATACCAGGCCCGCAAGGCCGTCTACGATGCCGGTGTCGACGCTGCCCTCGCCCGCGACGTCTCGAGCGTACTCACCACGCTGTACCGACTCTGGGACGACAAAGACGGCGCGGATGCCGAAATCAACCCACTGATGGTCACGAGCGATGGAGACGTCATCGCCGCTGACGCGGTGATGAACATCGACGAAGACGCGCTCTTCCGCCAGCCGGAACTGGCCGAAATGGAAGACGAAGCCGCGAGTGGGGACGCACTCGAGCAAAAAGCCGACGAGTACAACTTCGATTACGTCCGTCTCGAGGGGAACACGGGGATCATCGGCAACGGCGCCGGCCTCGTGATGACGACGCTCGACCTCGTGGATTACTACGGCGGTGAGCCGGCGAACTTCCTCGACGTCGGTGGCGGCGCGAAGGCCGAGCGGATCGCCAACGCCCTCGACATGGTGTTCTCGGACGAGAACGTCGACAGCGTCGTATTCAACATCTTCGGCGGGATCACCCGTGGGGACGAAGTCGCCAAGGGAATCAACGAGGCCCTCGGCCAGTTCGAGGAGATCCCAAAGCCAGTTGTCGTCCGCCTCGCCGGAACCAACTGGGAGGAAGGCATGGAGATTCTGAACGAAGACCTCGTGACGGTCGAAGAGACCCTCGAGGAGGCAGTCAAGCGTGCCGTCGAGTACGCGGAGGCAGAACAATGAGTGTGTTAGTCGACGACGACACCCGCGTGGTTGTACAGGGGATAACTGGCGGCGAAGGCAAGTTCCACGCCGGACAGATGCTCGAGTACGGGACCAACGTGGTCGCTGGAGCCGTCCCTGGAAAGGGCGGTCAGGAGGTCCACGGCGTGCCCGTTTACGACACGGTCAACGAAGCCGTCGAGGAAGAAGACGCCGACGCCTCAGTGGTGTTCGTCCCGCCGGCGTTCGCCGGTGACGCGATGTTCGAGGCGCTGGACACCGACCTCGACCTCGTCGTCGCAATCACCGAGGGGGTGCCAACACAGGATATGGCTCGCGTGAAACGCCGCCTCGAGGAGACTGACACCCACCTGATCGGCCCGAACTGTCCCGGGCTCATCACGCCAGGGGAAGCGAAACTCGGGATCCTCCCCGGGAACATCTTCGCCTCGGGTGACGTCGGTCTCGTCTCCCGCTCAGGGACGCTGACCTACCAGGTCGTGGACAACCTGACGAAACGAGGGATCGGCCAGACGACCGCTATCGGCATCGGTGGTGACCCGATTATCGGAACCAGTTTCATCGACGCCCTCGAGCTGTTCGAGAACGATCCCGACACCAAGGCGATCGCGATGTGAGGGGAAATCGGTGGTGAGGACGAAGAGCAAGCGGCTGCGTACATCGACGAGCACGTCGAGACGCCCGTTGCGGGCTTCATCGCTGGCCGAACGGCCCCACCAGGAAAACGCATGGGCCACGCTGGCGCGATCGTCTCCGGCTCGGGTACTGGCACTGCTGAGAGCAAGATCGACGCGCTCAACGATGCCGGTGTCCCAGTCGGCGACACGCCCGAAGAGGTCGCCGATCACATCGAGAGCTTCCTCTAAACTCGAGTCGCTTTCCTTTCCTCGAGTGGCACACCAGAGCGGTGGTTTTGATTTTCCACCGACGGGAATGTGCCACTGGATGCCACGGTAAACTCGAAGCCACACGCGAGCCAGCTATAATAACAACTGAAACGATTTACACCTTGATCGCCGACCTCTCTGTCGATCAGGTGTGCAATGCCTTGCAGTGGCTACTATGGGTGGTACACGATGGCACAGGGGACGGGCGGAAAGAACCTACGACAGCCTTTCGGCACCGTCAGCCGTTTCCTCACACTCGATCCAGTCGTCAACGGTTCCTGATTCGATCGCTGCTGCGACGGTTTCGAGTTCTGCAGCAAGTGACCGATCCTCCTCGAGTGGCGGGACGAGCGTCCGGATGCCCGCATAGAGCGACCCTGTCCCTTCGCCGAGGGCCACCTCTGGTTTCCCGACTGGCTCGTCGAACGCGTGCTCGATGAACTCTGCTGCCTGCGTGGCACACACGAGTTCGGTGGCGACGATCCGTTGGACGTTCTCGAGTACCCGCTGGGCGTTGAACGCAGCCTGTGCGCTCATGCTCACGTGATCTTCCTGTCCGCCACTGACGGGTGTGTTGTCTACGGAGGCGGCACCGAACGAGCGACATTCGTTGAGCAACGAGGCCGCGGTGTATTGGGCGATCATGTACCCCGACTGCACCCCACTTTCGGGTGCGAGAAACGGTGGCAGGTGTGGCTCCTGGAGATTTGGGTTCAGCAACCTGTCGATGCGGCGTTCAGCTATCGCGCCCAGGTCGGTGAGTGCCAGGCGAGCGTACTCGAGACGGAGTGCGAGCGGCTGGCCATGGAAGTTGCCCCCAGAAAGGACGGCGGTCTGGTCGGTTCCCGAGGCCCGATCGTCGACGTCCGCGGCGTCGAACACGAGTGGGTTGTCAGTGGCACTGTTGAGTTCGACCTCGATGGCTGCTCGGAGGTGAGAAATCGCATCGCGTGTTGCCCCGTGGACCTGTGGCAGACACCGCAGTGAGTAGGCGTCCTGGACGCGATCACAGTTTCGGTGGGCGTCGACGACATCGCTGTCTTTCGTGAGTGCACGAACGCGTGCAGCAGTCACACGTTGTCCGTCGTGGGGCCGAACGTCGTGGATCGCCGCATCAGCCGTCGCCGTCGTTCCCAACGTCACTTCCGTCGTCAGTGCCCCCGCGGCGTCGCTCGCCCGAAGTAGTCGTTCGGCATCGACGACGAATAAGGCTCCCAGGCCAAGGGTCAACTGTGTACCGTTGATCAGGGCGAGTCCTTCTTTGGGTTTGAGAGAGAGTGGTTCGAGGCCTGCCCGCTCGAGTGCGGTTTCGCCGTCGACCCGCTCTCCACCGTCTTCGTGGCAGATTGCCTCACCTTCGCCGAGTAAGACGAGCGACAGGTGGGCAAGCGGTGCCAGGTCGCCGCTGGCACCGAGACTCCCCCTCGAGCGAACGACCGGCTGGACCCCTTCGTTGAGCAGCGTCACGAGGTGATCGACCACGAGTTCACGAACGCCCGAATAACCGGTCAGGAGTGCGTTAATTCGGCAGACAAGCATTGCCCTGACCTCCGTTTGGGAGAGTTCGCGACCGGCACCAGCGGCGTGGCTTCGCAGGAGGTTGGTCTGGAGGCGCTCGATCTCTTCCGGTGGGATTCGTTCGTCGACCAGTTCGCCGAAGCCGGTGTTGAGGCCATAGACGGGTTCGCCGCTGTCGACGACATCGAGGACCCGGTCACGGGCATCTCGAACCCGTTTACGTGCAGTCTCGTCGACGATCACCTGTCGACCGTGACGGGCAACGGCGACGACCGCCGCAGGTGTGAGTGTTCGACCATCGAGCGTCAGCGCCTCCTTAGTATCCATCTTTCCCACCATCCGGTTGTGCGTCTACTGTGCAAAAAGGGACAACCCTTGTATGGAGCCCTCGGTTACACGATTCTGTATGAATCAGGTTGCTGTCGTCGTGCTCGCTGGTACAGACTCCAAATCCGATCTCGGCCGTGTCGTCAACGCCCTGCAAACAGTCAAGGAGTGTGACGAACACGACGACGAGGTCGAACTGATCTTCGATGGAGCAGGGACACAGTGGATTCCCGAACTCAGTGATGAATCCCACCCGTACCATGCACTCTTCACCACCGTTGAAGCCTACGCTCGAGCGTGTGAGTACTGCGTGAGTGCCTTCGACGTCGAGGAAGGCGTCGCTGGAAGCAATGTCGAACCCGACGGTGAGTACGAGGGGCACCCGAGCATCCGTTCGCTCGTGGACGACGGCTACGAGATCATCACGTTTTGACGCGCGCGAACCTGCCACTGGGTTCGGAATCGGCGCTCTCGAGTCGGCCTGTGTCACGGTCGAACTCACAGCCGTTCACCTCCAGTCGGAACGACGCCGTTTCTGGCGACCGGCCGTCCATCTTTCAATACAGTCTCGACCGCGGTCGTATCGAACCGGTAGGCGAGATGGGCGTAGCGGGGTGCCTCGAGCACGAGCAGATCTGCCGGTGCTCCGACGGCGAGCGTTCCGAGTCCATCGGTACGCTCGATGGCGGATGCGGCGTGACTGGTTGCGCCGAGCAGTGCCTCCGCGGGCGTCATGTCCATCCCGAGGCAGGCGAGCGTCTGGACGAATCCCATATCCCGGCTGTGACAGTTTGGATTGAAGTCAGTTGCGAGGGCAACGGGAGCGCCAGCCTCGAGCATCGCTCTCGCATCAGCGTAGGCTTCGCCCAGACCAAAGGCGGTGCCGGGGAGAGCCACCGGAATGGTACCAGCGTCGACTAACGCGGCGATGTCGTCGTCGGTCGCGTACAACAGGTGGTCGGCACTGGCCGCCTCGAGATCCGCTGCGAGTTGGGTCCCCCCGAGATGTGACAACTCCTCGGCGTGGACTTTGGGGATCAGTCCGTGCTCGCGACCGGCCTCGAGAACGCGGCGTGACTGCTCAACCGAAAAGACTCCATCCTCACAGAAGACGTCACAGAAGGTTGCAATCCCCTGGTCGGCAACGGCTGGGAGCTGTTCGTCGACGACGTGGTCGACGTAGCTGTCTGTATTCTCATCCTCGGGGACGGCGTGGGCACCGAGGAAGGTTGCCACCAGGTCGATTGGATGGTGCTCGTCGGCTCGGGCGATAGCCTCGAGCAACCGACACTCCGTTTCGGTGTCGAGTCCGTATCCGGATTTGACCTCGACCGTCGTCGTCCCTCGAGAGAGCATCACATCGAGGTGATCGAGCAGGCCAGCAACGAGTTCGTCGGTAGACGCTTCACGGGTGGCTCGAACCGTCCGGAGGATTCCCCCGCCGTCGGCGAGGAGGTCCTGATAACTGGTCCCCTCGAGTTTGGCTTCGAACTCGTCGGAGCGGTCGCCGGCAAAGACGGCGTGCGTATGGGGGTCGACGAACCCGGGGACGACGGCTCGCCCGCTGGCCTCGATGGCGATGTCAGCATTTTCGGGCGGATACGCACGGGTGATTTCGGTCGTCTCACCGACGTCGATGACCTGGCCATCGTCGGCGACGAGGGCAGCGTCCTCTCGCACGTCGACTTCGGACGCTCCCGCCGGGCCAACCACGAGTTCGCTGGCTCCAAAGACCACGGTTCGTTCGCTCACGACGACCACCCCGCAAGCGTGTGTCCAATCGCTCGAGCAGCCGCATCGACGGTACGTCCCGCCTGATCGAGCGGCGGCGCACACTCGACGACTTCGAATCCAGCGATGCGCTCGTCCATCGCGACTTCCCGGAGAGCCCGAAAGAGTGCGGCCGAAGACGGCCCCCCGGGCGTCGGTGCACTCACGCCAGGCGCTGCTGTGGCATCGAGCACATCAATGTCCAGACTCAGGTAGAGGGTATCGATCCCCGCCATCGATTCGATGACGTGCTTCGCAGTCTCTTTGGGCTGCCGTCTCAGCGTCTCGGCTGTGACGATCACGCCGCCGTGGTCCTCGAGATACCCCGCGTACTGACTCGAGGTCTCGAAGTGGCGTGCGCCGATGACGGCCAGTTTGTCGAGACCGCGGTCGTGTAACTGGGTGTAGGGCGTCCCACTCGAGGGGCCGTCGATTGGGGTCCGACAGTCCAGGTGGGCATCGAAACTGATGACGCCGACCGTTCCCGACTTCTCGAGCAGTGGGGCAACGTTCGGCACTGTCAGTGAGTTATCCCCGCCCAGGAACACGGGCCGGGCACCCGTCTCGTAGATGTGCTGTGTCACGCTCTCGAGGCCCTGCTGGGTTTCCGTGACCGAATCGGGGGCTGGCTCGAGCACGGCAGGTGTGCCCAGATCGGCGACGCTTAGTCCCGAGTGGTCGTCGTCGGATCCCGCCCTCGCTACCGGCCCGTGCTCGAAGTGGTGGGTCTTGACCCCAGCGAGTGACTGGCGGATAGCCCCAGGCCCCTCGCGGGCTCCAGGACGGCCGAGTACCGCCCCGTCGTACGGTTCTCCGACGATCACGGCGTCGTACTCCCCGGCCCGCTCGAGGGATGTTCCCTCGACCACGTCGCCGAAGGTCGTGTCCTTCGGATCGCTCGAGGGGCTCTCCCACGCAGGTGGGTCACTGAACATCCGTCTCCCCCATGGGAATCGAGACGTCAGACGCTCGAGCCGTTCGTTCTGCTTCCTCGTAGCCCGCGTCGACGTGCCGAATCACGCCCATTCCCGGATCCGTGGTGAAGACGCGTTCGGCTCGCTCCCGCGCAGCATCGGTGCCATCGAGGACGACGTGATTGTTCGTGTGGAGTGCGTTGCCAATGCCGACCCCACCCCCGTCGTGCACGCTGACGATATCGGCACCAGCAGCGGTGTTCAACAGCGCGTTGAGGATGGGCCAGTCGGCAACCGCGTCGGTGCCGTCGGCCATCGCTTCGGTCTCTCGGTGTGGGCTGGCGACGGAGCCGGCATCGAGGTGATCGCGGGTGACGACGATCGGTGCGCTGATCTCGCCTGCGGCGACGAGTTCGTTGATCCGACGAGCGAATCTGGCGCGTTCTGTGTGTCCGTCCTCGTCCCGTTCGAACCCGAGCCAGCAGACGCGAGCGGGCAATCCCTGGAACTCGACATGCTCCTGTGCGAGGTCGATCCAACGCCGAAGTTGTGTTTTTTCGGGGAAGAGTTCTCGTACGGCGTCGTCCGTCCGGTGGATGTCCGCCGGGTCACCAGAGAGGGCAACCCAACGAAACGGCCCCTTCCCCTGGCAGAACAACGGCCGGATGTACGCAGGGACGAACCCAGGGAAATCGAACGCCGTCTCGTGATCGCGGTGGTCGGCTACCTGTCCGCGAATGTTGTTGCCGTACTCGAGCGAAACAGCCCCCGCCGCTTGCATCTCGAGGATCGCATCGACGTGACGAACCATGGTGTCGAGACTCGCTTCTCTGTAGGCGTCGGGATCACGCGCTCGAAGATCGTCGGCGTCCTCGACGGTGTACCCCGACGGGTAATACCCCTCGAGTACGTCGTGAGCGCTGGTCTGATCGGTGACGACGTCGGGGACGAACCCACGCTCGAGCATGCCCTCCAGCATATCTGCGGCGTTCATGTGGACGGCGACACTGTAGGCGTCACCAGCCTCTGCGGCGGTTTCGGCGCGCTCGAGAGCCGCCTCGAGGTCTGGGGCCCGCTCCTGGCAGTAGCCGGTCTCGAGTCGGCGCTGGATGCGGCGTTCGTCGACTTCGGCGGCGATACAGACGCCGTTGTTCATCGTGACGGCGAGGGGTTGGGCCCCGCCCATTCCGCCCAGGCCAGCGGTGGCGACGATCCGTCCCCCGAGGCCCGCGTCGTCGGGGAAGTGCTGACGGCCAACTTCGGCCAGCGTCTCGTAGGTTCCCTGGATAATTCCCTGCGTGCCGATGTAGGCCCAGGAACCGGCTGTCATCTGGCCGTACATGATTTTCCCTGCCGCCTCGAGTTCGTGAAAGTGTTCCCAGGTGTCCCACTTGCCGACGAGGTTCGAGTTCGCGATGAGGACGCGAGGGGCCCGTTCGTGGGTCCGGAACCGACCAACGGGTTTGCCACTCTGGACCAGTAACGTCTCGTCGTCCTCGAGTGTCCGGAGTGCGCTACAGATGGCGTCGTACGCCTCCCAGGACCGGGCGGCTCGTCCCGTTCCGCCGTACACCACGAGGCGCTCTGGATCTTCGGCAACCTCTGGATCGAGGTTGTTGTTCAACATGCGTAGCGCTGCTTCTTGACGCCACCCACGGCACTCGGGTTCGGTTCCGGTCGGGGAACCCCGGTATCGTTTCCATTGCTCACTCGGCTCACCGATGCCTGCCCGTTCCTGTCCAGTTGGCGATGACATGGGCTGACAGACGAGCCGAGTCGGTAAGGGTTTCGAGTAGCCACACGCTGGGTATTTTATATATGCTCGGGAAACTTCACCTGTGCACGAAGCGACGTTCCACCTCACGCCACCCAGCAGTCGGTCCTACGATTCGATCACCGCCCAATTCGGCGGTCACCTCTCACTGTGGTGTACAGACAGTCGCGATCTGGTCGTCGTTCACCTCGAGGATGACACCCCAATCGACCCACTTCTCGAGGCCATCGAGACCTTCACTGGGATCGACGACTCACTGGTCGACACTCACTCGTCGACGGCGCTCGTCGTCACCACCACCTGTGTTAAATCCCACGAGACGCCGGTCGTCGATGGGATTCTCGACGACCACGGCTGTCTATTGTTGCCGCCGATCCGGTACCACGACGGCGGACGCTCGATACGCGTACTCTCGCTCGAGCCGGCAGCACTCACGGCGTGTTATCGCGCACTCGCCGCCATGTTCGACGTGACCGTCGAATCGAAACGGGAGCTCTCGACTGCGTCGTTTAACCCGGCCATCGAACCCGGCACCGCACCCGAACCAGGACTTTCGCCACAACAACACGCCGTCCTTTCACTGGCAATTGATCGTGGCTACTACGAGATCCCCCGAGCAACGTCGATGGCAGCCATTGCGGATTCCCTCGATATCGACCGGCGAACGGCCGACGAACACCGTCGCCGGGCCGAAAAGAAGTGCCTCGAGTGGGTAAGGCCGTTTCTCGAGAGCGCACACGCACGGAGATAGCGACGGCCAGTGGCACTGGCTGTGAGTGCTATCACCAGCGCTGAAACGCATTTCTTTCTGCTCGCAAAACGGTACGTTTACTCGATCTGTGATAACGGGTCTGGGTTGTTTTGACGAGTGGCTGCGTCGAAACGCTCGCTATCCAGGCATTCATATATCGGCTCTCTACACATTCGGGCAGACAGGACAGATAACTCATCAGCATATTCAGCACAACGTGGATGTCGGTGGCCGTGAGAGATTCGATCGATAAATGGACGAACGTGGGGTGTTTGGTGGAACCGAATCGTGGACTGCCGATCCAAGCGCGGTTGGGTTTGGCTCCGTCTATGCGGGATCCGATGGCGAATTTTACACGAGCTGGGAGGTGCTCGCTTATCGGCGGAATGGACGGTGGCGGTTTTGCCTCGCCCACGAGGATGGTCGCCGGTTAGTAGCTGACACTGACGGAGAGGCGGAGTCGTTGCTCTTGCTCGTGCCAGTTTCTCTTCGAGCGCTTCCCGAGTGGATCGATATTCACGTCTGTACCGACCCCAAGGGTGACAGCCGACCCCGGACACGAGCAGTAGACACTCGGTGACGTGGTGATATCGGGAGGCGCACAACCAGTCAGGACCACGATAACGACTGGACAGTTTCACGTGATGATTTTGGCACAAGGAACGCCTCGCCCCTGCTGTGAAGCGGCGAAGCGTCCTCGCGGCGATTGGCTCACTCGGGTCACTCGGTGCCCTGCACTACACGACGCGACCACGACCAGACACGCTCGAGGTGCGGTTCTGGCTCAGTGAACACGCTGCCCAATACGATATCGTCGAGACGATACAGGCGTACCTCGAGTGGGCACTCGACTATGATTTCTGGTCTGTCGATGTCTCCTATGGTGGTCACCAGGTGCTCGAGCGCGAGCAGGGAGCCTGGCCCGTACGCAGTGGACGATGGCCCCTCCGGGTCGGCGCGGGTGGGGTCGGCGCGGACACCGTTGAAACTGCACGAGACGTCAACCTGTTGGTGACTGCTGGCGAGATGAATCAGGCCCCGACTGGCTATGCGATGCCACACATCGCCTCGGTCGGTGGCGCGCAGTATCTCGAGGCGCTTGGACCGCCTGTCGAGCAGTCAATTCGCCCGTATACCAGATCGAATTTCAGTATGCAAGTGTTGCTCCACGAGGTTGGACACACGCTCGGATTGCAACACGACCACGGGACGATATTCAAACAGGGCCCCACGACGGTGGCGACGCCGATGGTGAGTGCCTACGCGTGGGATGACGAGTTTCAGGCGACGCACTCTCGATGTGGTGACGCCTACGTTCCTCGTGACCAACGCGAGGAAACGCGCGAAGGCAGGCCTGCTCGAGCCATTTCACTCGAGTTTTCGTCTTGTTCGCGTGACCGACTGTCGTCGTATCGTGGGGGCGTCCGCCCGTAACCGTGTTATTCTTTCCGTCTGTGAGGCAAACCAAACCATTTCAAGCCGGTCTCGCGTATGATTCAGTCGTATGTGTAGTGACGGGACACGGAACCGGTCTCTCGGAGGAGTGTTGCATTCTTTGCTGACGAGACGAGTGCTGACAGTCGGACAGTTTCGGTGGCTTCGCCCCTCTCACGAGACCGCTGACACAACTGCCACCGAAACGGGTGAACGATGGTAAGCCCGTTCCGAGTCGATGCCATCATCGACCTTGCCTACGGGGCCTTGATCCTGCTCGCGATTGTGTTGATTGCGACGCTCGAGTTCGGTATCGGTATCGCCTTTGGCCTCGGTGTCTTTTCTGCATACGTTCTTCACGTCGTCTGGAAGATGGCTCGGTTCGATCCCGAATGGATGACGAAGGCGGTCGAGGATACCGTCGAGGAGGTTGTCGACGAGAGTCTCGAAAAACAGGTCGAAGGCGTACAGTCACAGGTACAAAAAGCGGTCGACGAATCCGTCGAAGCGCGGGTTGAAAAGCAAGTCAAGGACGTGCAAGCCCAGGTCGAAGCCGTCGAGGAACGGGTCGACCGTCGCCCACGGGAAGACGAGGTAGAAGAGCTCGTGGAGGACTCGATTGAGAACGAACTCGAGTAGGCAGTACACCAGTTCTCAACGGACGACAGTGACGGGAACCGGTGACCGCTTTGTCACCGTCTCGGCGACGTTTCCAACCAGAAACCGCCGCACTGCGCGGTCTCGGTCTGCGCCGTGGCTTCCGAGCACCACCGCGTCGTAGTCTTTCGCACGATCGACGATGATGCGGGCGGGATGACCGATACCGACGATGGTCTCAATCTCCCTCTCGTGTTCGCTCGCCGTCTCGTGGGCCCGATCGAAGACCGGTTCGGCGCGTGTCGCGGCTGCTTCATGAATATCGTCCTCGAGCGTCAGCGCCACGGCGTCCCCCATCATCATCGACGGGACGCCGACGACGTGTAAGACGCTGATCTCGGCGTCAGGATGATTGTCGAGGGCGTACTCGAGGGCTCGGCCAGCCGGTTCCGAGTCGTCCATCGGAACGAGTATTCGAGAGAGCATGGGTGAGTCACGACTGCCAGTACTGTAAGTGTCACCTGCCTACGTGACTCCCGGTACGAGAGTAAAGAACCCATACGCCAGTATCGTCGACATCGACGGACCGATGATCCACATCGAGACGTACTTGATGACCGCTCGAGGGTTGAACAGATCACTCCCATCGAGTACCTGCTCGGTTTCTTGCTCCCCAATGGCGGGCGTCGGTTCGTCTTCTTGTTCTTCGGCAACGATCGCCCCGAGTTGGATCTCGCGGTCGTTGATGTCCGGATCGCGGGAGACCGCCTCACGCACCGTGATCGGTCGCGTCGCCCGGCCCCATCCGATGCCAACGATCGTCATCACCGTTGCCATCACGAGGCTGATCGGGATACCGATGTAGGAGAGTGCGGTCGTGATCGTCGACGCCGTCACCATCACGAACAACGCGGCGAGCAGCGGGATATCGCTGAGTTCGCCACCGACCGATTCCATCGTCCGACGGGCGATAGTGAATCCACCGAGCCCGATTGCGAGCGTCGCAACGATCACGGCGGTATTCACGTCCAATCCGGCCTCACCGACCAGCGGCGCGGCAGCGTTCGGAACGTTACTCGCGCCCGCACTGAACGCCATGTAACAGCCGATAATGAGGACGACGACGGTGGACGCGAGTTCTGATCGGGTCGTGTTCGGCCCACGTACTGGTTTTGGAACCAGTCCCTGTCTCTCGAGGGTCAGTAACGGACCATCGGATGATTCGATAGTCACCCGTCGATTCACCTCCGGATAGATGTAGCGACCGATGACGGCGCCGATCCAGAACCCGATGATTGGCGTCACGATCCACCAGGACACGATCTCGGCGATGGTGGCGTAATTGAGTGTGTCAGTTGCCAACCCGAGTCCGGCAATCGCCCCAACGGTAGTCATCGAGGTTGGTACTGGGACGCCGAAAATATTCGCGACGAGAATCCCCAGTCCGATAAAAAAGAGGACGGCAACACCCATCGAAAGGGTGAGCTCGACCGTAATGATATCTCCACTGAGCGTTCCCATCACGTTCTGACCCACCGTCATCCCACCGAGGAATACAAAGACGGTCATGATGGCCGCTGCAGTCGTTTTCTTTACAATACCGGCACCGACGGATGGACCCCACGTGATTCCGGTCGATGAACCCCCAATATTGAACCCGACGAAAATCGACGCGATGACACCAACCAGCAACAGCGTTTCGACCATTGCTAGAGGGTTCTACTGTCCCGATAAAATACGTGATGATCACAACCGAAGGTTTCCGCGAGAGTAGGGGCTGCCTCAATACCGTTGGCAAGCCGTAAGGGATACGCTCGAGTGTGGAGGCA
>PUKM01000057.1 GCA_003552325.1 Natrialbaceae archaeon
ACGTTGATTTCTTCAACGACACAGGCGGCTACGGTTTCATTTCGACGGACGACGCGGACGATGACGTATTCTTCCACATGGAAGACGTCGGCGGACCGGACCTCGAAGAGGGACAGGAGATTGAATTCGATATCGAACAGGCCCCAAAAGGCCCCCGCGCGACGAACGTCACCCGCCTGTAAGACGGCTGCGGTTTTTCGTTCCGACCACGGTTTCACTTTCTTTATTTCATCACCGCTCGAGCGTCGGCCACCACGGTCGAACCGCGTGCACGCATCGACCGTCGAAGAGTCGGCGTGACCCACTACAGCCGGGACCCGTTTGTATAGCTCGCGGCTGTGGTCGTGGTCAGTGTGAGACTCTGAGCAACCGGTCTTGACCCCAGAAGAGCGGGTGAGTAGCTCTCATCCCACCTCGAGTGGATCTGGTGAAAGTGCCGAAATCATGTGACTAACCCACATAGGGCCGCAGTATCTGCGCCTCGAGACCGATAGCTTCAGGGCCCGCCCGTTCGTCAGTTCTCATAACATCGATGACTGAAGATACCACCGCCGATCCGTTTGGAGCCATCACGGAGTTCGAACGAGACGGCGAGACGTACAAATACGCCGATCTTACCGTTCTCGAGGAGCAGGGCCTCTGTGATCTCTCGAGCCTGCCCGTCAGTATCCGGGTGCTGCTCGAGTCCGTACTGCGCAACGTCGACGGCGAGGCCGTCACCGAGGAGGCCGTACGCAACGCGGCATCCTGGGAACCAGACGTCCCGGACGTTGAGGTGCCGTTTTCACCCTCACGCGTCGTCCTGCAGGCCCTGACCGGCGTCCCCGCCGTCGTCGACCTCGCCGCCCTCCGCTCGGCGGCCGACCGCGCGGGCGAGGACCCTACTGTCGTCGAACCAGACGTTCCCTGTGACCTCGTGATCGACCACAGCGTCCAGGTCGACTACTTCGGTAGTGAAGACGCCTACGAGCAGAACGTCGAACTCGAGTACGAGCGCAACGAAGAGCGCTACCGCGCGATCAAGTGGGCCGAAGGAGCCTTCGAGGACTTCAACGTCGTCCCGCCGGGAACCGGGATCGTTCACCAGGTCAACCTCGAGTACCTCGGTCGCGTCGTCCACGACCGCGAAATCGACGGCGACCAGTGGCTCCTGCCCGACACCCTCGTCGGCACGGACAGTCACACGCCGATGATCAACGGCATCGGTGTCGTCGGCTGGGGTGTCGGCGGAATCGAAGCCGAAGCCGCCTTGCTCGGCCAGCCGATCACGATGACGCTGCCCGAAGTCGTTGGCGTCAAACTCACCGGCGAACTCTCCGAGGGTGTCACCTCGACTGACCTCGTGCTCCACATCACCGAGAAACTCCGACAGGTCGGCGTCGTCGACAAATTCGTCGAGTTCTTCGGCCCCGGCGTCTCCCAACTTTCGGTCGCCGACCGGGCGACCATCTCCAACATGGCTCCCGAACAGGGCTCGACCATCTCGATGTTCCCCGTCGACGAGAAGACCCTCGAGTACCTCGAGCTGACGGGCCGAGAGGCGGACCACATCGACCTCGTGCGTGATTACCTCGAGGCGCAGGGTCTCTTTGGCGATCACGATCCCGAATTTACCGACGTCGTCGAATTCGACCTCGGCGAAGTCGAGCCAAGCCTCGCGGGTCACAAGAAACCCCACGCCCGGATTCCGATGGGCGACCTCGACGAGCACTTCCCGACGCTACTCGAGGAAGAGGGCGTCATCGACTCGGGCGCTGCCGAAAGCGACGGCGGACTCGTCGCCAAAGAACGGCCCGATCTGGACGAGAAGATTCCCGTCACCCTCGAGGATGGAACGGAGGTCGAGATCGGCCACGGCTCCGTGCTCGTGAGTGCGATTACCTCCTGTACGAACACCTCGAACCCGTCAGTGATGGTCGCCGCGGGTCTGCTCGCGCGCAACGCCGCCGAGTACGGCCTCGAGGTTCCCGAGTACGTCAAGACCAGCCTGGCCCCCGGCAGCAAGGTCGTCACCGAGTACCTCGAGCAGTCCGGACTGCTCGACGATCTCGAGCACCTCGGCTACCACGTCGTCGGCTACGGCTGTACGACCTGTATCGGCAACGCCGGTCCCCTGGCCGACCCGATCGAAGCCGCCATCGACGAACACGGCCTCTGGACGACCAGCGTCCTCTCGGGCAACCGGAACTTCGAGGCCCGGATCCACCCGAAGATCCGCGCGAACTACCTCGCCAGCCCACCACTCGTCGTCGCCTACGGCCTCGCTGGCAAGATGGATATCGACCTGGAGAACGAACCCGTCGGGACGACCGAGGACGGCGAGGAGGTCTACCTCGAGGACATCTGGCCCGACCCAGAGGAAGTCCGTCAGACCATCCACGAGAACGTCTCCCCCGAGATGTTCGAGGAGAAATACGCGAGCGTCTTCGAAGGCGACGAACGCTGGGAAGCCCTCGAGGCACCGACCGGCGACGTCTACGAGTGGGACAGCGAGTCCACCTACATCCGCGAACCGCCGTTCTTCCAGGACTTCCCGCTCGAGAAACCCGGCGTCGACGACATCGAGGGCGCGCGCTGTCTGCTCACCCTCGGTGACACGGTGACGACCGATCACATCAGCCCCGCCGGGCCGTTCAGCGAGGACCTCCCCGCTGGGCAGTGGCTCAGCGAACGCGGCGTCGAGCCTTACGAGTTCAACACCTACGGGGCCCGCCGTGGCAACCACGAGGTCATGATGCGTGGTACCTTCGCCAACGTCCGCATCCAGAACGAGATGCTCGACGGGAAGGAAGGAGGGTACACCATCCACCACCCAACCGGGGAGGAGACCACGGTCTTCGAGGCCTCCGA
>PUKM01000021.1 GCA_003552325.1 Natrialbaceae archaeon
GCCGTGATCTTGAATGCCACCTCTACCATTTCAATAGGGGTGGTGTGCTTATTCCGGTAGAGGTATTGCACCAAACGGGCGTTTTGTTCTTCTGAGTGTTCCTTTTTGTTGTCAAAAGACGTACGCGCACACTGGGCAATAAAGTCATCATCCCCCATAATGTCTATAAGTTCAACAGACCCCAACACCGCACTAGTATCGGGGTTTATGACTTGTCTAGGTTCGAACACCATTCTTTTGTTTTTATTCATTCATTCTCCTCTCTTGTATTCAATAAGTCCACCAACTTATCTATGCTGATGTTATTTCGCAGGTGGTCCATAACTGCCGTCTGTACATCTGTAAGGTCGACCTTCCCTTCGTATACGCGAAACAATAGGTTGGGGATAACACCCTTGGTTCCAATAGTAAGCGCAAAGTCTTTCCGCGGCAGTTCTTTGTTTACCTCTGCCACTCTCACTTCATCGCTCAATGCTTTCACCAACAAGGACAATTGGGTTCTCACCTTTTGCACCATGTCTTTGTACTCAGGAAAGTAACCCACAAAGTCATCTGCAGACTCAGATAGAATCATTTCCACAATTCGCTTCTTGGTCGGGATAGCATCCCCACGAATTCGATGGATCTGTAAGTAAGCAGCACCTTTGATTTTCACACGATGAACCGGTTTCAGAGGGCTTGGGTCTAACGAGCTTACAACAAACCCTTCTTGCTTCCACGATAATTGCTCAGCCACCTCAAGCAACTTTTCTTTATTAGAGAATTCAAAAACCTCTGGGAGAGGGAACATAGCGTGGTCAAAAGGCACGTCATAGAAAAACGGAACCTCCTCCCCCGTGATTCGGTGCCGCCGTCCTAAGTAGTACAAACGAGTAGCTACATGAGGGACGACAATCCGGTTTGAAGGGCTAACCAATTCAAAGATGTAAGTCCAGTAGGAGCTGTACTCACCCAATCGGTACACCCTGCTGAGGTCTTTCAATACGTTCTCCACAAACGCGCCAAATGATTTGTGTTGGGTGTTACCACTCAAGTCTTCCAGCGGCGCATCAAAAGCACTGATGGTCCCGTTGGTGGAAATCAAGAACGTTGATGGGTCATCGAAACAGATTGTGGGAAGTCCTTCGTTGACATCCTCGTCTAACAATTCTCTATTAGGGCGAGGGTCTGAAATCTTTATCAGACTCCCATCAATCTTCTCAGTTACGTATGCGTTATCGAAATCCACCTTAGGGTCAGCGTTCGGTTCTCCCAGATTGAAGAACTTATCAAAAGCTCTAACGCGAGTGGAAAAGTCTTGGGCATCTAAAACTATACCACGAGCCTCCTGACAAATCCGTTGGGACATGTCGCTGGTAATCTGGTTGTAGTTGAAGATGTAAGCATCATACTCTGGGGAATAACGAATACGTAGATTGTAAGGGGTGTCCTCTAACTTGACTTTCCAGTCGCGCGGGTTTTCGCTAATGAAGCGAACCAATTGGCTCATGTTTTCTTCCTTATACCACATAGTTCTTAAGTTCCTGTCAGTAATATAAAGAAGTGTCAACTACTCTGTGGAAGAAATCTTGTAGGCGATTCGTCTTCGAATCCAACGTAAGGCTAGTATACCGAGCGTAGAGAAAGCGATGGCCACACCTAACACTATAGCGATGCCGGTTGGAGTGAGAACACCTTCAGAGAGCGCTGTCATGACACGTTCAAGGAAGGTAGGTTCTTGAGCAGCTCTCAAGCCAGGAGTCATCTCCAATATCTCTTGACGTGTACGTTGTTGGAGGAAGTGTTGAACCACTACGGCTATGGTAGAGGAGATTACCCCAAAGACTCCAGTGATTACCGCTGTTAATATTGCTGTCCTATCTGTTTTCATTTCTTCCTCCCTCTGTTTAGGATACCATCATTCAATGCAGCATCCCCTAATGCGGTCAACATAAAGAACAGAGAATTATAAAAATAGGGAAGAGGGTCGACATCTACAGGAATCACCCCGAAGGCTTGTCTTAGAAAGACTCCAATAGATGCAACAGAAAAAGATGCAGCGATAACAATACAAACAGCACGGAACACCAAATGAAGGTCTTTTTGTCCATGTTCATTACGGAAGAACCCATCAGCGTCTCTATATACAAAGCGCTCTTTCTGGGCCACTCCTCCTTCTGGTTCTTTGATTATGGTTGTATCTTGTTTTGTGGGACTCATAAAAATCCTCCCTTTCCCGCGCGGCTTCTTGTATCCATACAACATGGTATGAATTAGTGCGCGCGAAGAAAGGGGAGGCGCTGTGTGGGTTATTTAGTGTAGATTAGGGTAGCTTGGGGCCGGAACCAAAAGCACCTTTGGTCTTTCGCGTTTCGGGTTCTTGCCTATTCATCAGAGCACGGGCGCGACGTTTCTCATGACGATTCATAGCCCCAGGAGCGGTGACACGTAACTTGGTACCACGTTTACTACGTGTCACGTACTTCATCTCCTTCTCTTCCTTTTTCTTCCCGCCTTTCTTTTCTTCCTGTACGCTCTCGACTTCTTTTTCTTTCTCATGAGAGTCTTTCTTAGGTTTCTGCCCCAAGCCAGGTTGGCCCAGTTCTACATCGGGTGTTTGGATTTTTTCCATGCTTAGCCTCCTTGCGCAATGTCCCAGAGTTTGTCTTCGAGATCCTTGTTTGCGGTTTCAAGGTCTTCCAACATACCCAGCTTGATTAAAACCTCCATTTGTTTTATGGATGGTTGCGAGATACCTTTCTGGTCAGGAAATAGCTGTTTCTGACTGAAGGGGCCTATCGCAGGTAGCTCCACCTCTGTCTTTAGCAACCGATTGACTTTGTTGTCAACC
>PUKM01000206.1 GCA_003552325.1 Natrialbaceae archaeon
GGACCGGAGGGGCTACAGAGTGCCCTCTGGTTCGCCGCGGAAGCGGGCCTCGACGTGTTCACGAGTGCCAGTATCGGCCAGGGCGCACTCGCGGAGTCGATACCACAGGAGATCGATGCGGTGCTCGAGGGAGACACGACGGCCCAACGAGCGATCAACTTCGCTCGTTCAGCGCCAGGGGTGACGACGTCACTCGTGGGGATGAGTCGCCCCGAACACGTCGACGAAAACGTTGCTGCCGGGGAGTTCGATCCACTTGGAGCGATGGCGTTCGATGACGTCTTCGAGTAAGACGGATTCTCGAGTACGGATTTCGGTGGTTTCCGACCGGGTGGTGTCGGTACCGTACTGGCTGAGCCCGGACACGGAAGGTGTCCAGCGCCTGATCGGGAGCGGAGAGGATACGTACTCGAGGGTCGCTCGGAACGGTGGCAAGAAGCCTGAAAACTAGCGAATCTCTTTCCACTCGGTCTCACAATCGGGACACCGTCTGATCGTGCTGATCGAGTCCGGGTCGTTTTCTGTTTTGAGCGGCTTCTCACATTCGGCACAGGTGACCCGTTGATAGGTGTCTTTGTCGAGTTCGCCTTCACGGAGTGCCTTCCGGACTGATTTCATATTGACCCCGTACGAAGTAAGGGAAGAAAAAGACCGGTGTCTCGAGACTGTTTCGATTCGAAAGGTTTGACACCGTTCGCTGTTTGCTCACAGGTATGGTATTCAGGGCCCGAAGTGACGGTCGTACACCGGTCTTCGGGTCGCTGCTCGCACTCGTGTTCCTCGTCAACATGGGTCGAGTGATTTACGCCCCCCTCCTCGAGCCCTTTCGAGCCACTTTCGGTGCCAGTGAGGCAGCAGTCGGGCTGTTGGCAACGTTGGCGTGGATCGGGAGCGCGTCGTTGCGGTTGCCAACGGGCTACGTGCTGACGAAAGTCCCACGTCATTACGTCGTCCTCGTGACTGGGCTCGTGTTGACCGTGGCTTCGGCCTTCGCTGCAACTGCACAGAGCCTCGAGATGTTGTACCTGGGGGCGCTGGCGATGGGGATTGCGAGCGGCATGTACTTCGTGTCGGCGAACCCGCTCGTGAGCGAGCTCTTTCCGGCGCGCGTCGGCCGGGTCATCGGCATTCACGGAACCTCGAGTCAGGTCGCGGCGGTGGTCGCCCCACTACTAGTGGCAGCGTACTTTGCCGTGACGTGGCCGATCGAGGCCTGGCGAGTAGTGTTTCTCACGATCTCGGCGGCGGCACTGGTGTCGACCGTGGCCTTTTACGTGACAGCGAAGCGAGCGACGCTGCCGGACGCTGGTGGGAGTGATAAACGATTGCGGACGGCGTTGCGCTCTCAGTGGCGTATTATCGTGACTGGGGTGGCACTGGTCAGTCTGATCGGGCTGGTCTGGAACGGAGTGTTCAACTTTTACGTTACGTTCCTCGTGGAGACACGTGACTTCTCACAGGGACGGGCACAGTTGTTTTTGACCGTCCTGTTCGCCGCCGGTGTTCCGGCGTTTTTCATCACGGGCTGGATCGCCGACCGAGTTCGGTTGCTCCCGTTGATTTTTACGATTATCGGTGCGTTCGTCCTTGCCCTCATCACGTTGACGGTCGTCGAGGGAGTCCTCGCAGTGCTCATCATGACGGTCGTGCTCGGCTACATTATTCACAGCCTCTTTCCCGCGGTCGACACCTACATGCTGGCCTCGTTACCCGATGAAACCCGTGGCAGCGCGTACGCACTGTTCAGCGGAACCATGATGCCGATTCAGGCCACGGGAAGCGTGATTCTCGGGACGCTCGTCGGGCGTGGGTTCGGCTTTCACGCCTCGTTTCTCGTCTTCGCCGGGCTCATCGCCGTCTCCCTGTTCGTCCTGATGGGACTCCACGCTCTCGGGCGGTTGCCAACGGGCCGAAGCCCGGTTTGACCCTCGAAATCGGGCCAACTGTTTGATTCGCCGGAGCCGTGGTGGTTTTTACCCTCGAGCCAAACCCATAGCTAATGGAATACGTTCAGGAGCGCATCACCACGCTCCACCAGCTCACGTCGGGCCCGGTCGGCGTCGACGGGCTCGAGGAGACACTCGAGCGGACGGCGATCATCGTGCCCATGACCGATCGGGAACACGAGAGTCCGGCGGCGACCGGTGTGTTATCTGCGCTGGAGACACTCGAACCAAGACCACAGCGTGTGGTGGTCCCCGTCCGTGCCGAGCAAACAGCCATTGACCCGCTTCGAGAGTGGCTCAAATCGTTCGATTTGCCACTCGAGGTGTTGTGGTGTACGGCCCCTGGAGTCACGAAAGTACTCGAACGCCAGGATCTCGATGGTCCCCTGGGCAAAGGTCGTGACATCTGGCTCGCACTCGGAGCCGTACTCGACGGGCCCGGGGAACAACCGGACTCGCTGGTCATCCACGATGCGGATGCGACGAGTTTCAGCGCTGACGATGTCGCCAAATTGTTACACCCCATCGCCGCTGGCTACCAGTTCTCGAAGGGATACTACGCCCGTGTCGAGAACGATCAGCTCTATGGCCGACTCTGCCGACTCTTCTATACGCCGCTCATCGAAGCGCTTTCCCAGGACCACGACGCCCCGCTCCTCGAGTACCTCGGTGCGTTCCGGTACGCTCTCTCCGGGGAGGTGGCGATGACGGCCGACCTCGCCCGGGAACTCCGTCCGCCACGTACCTGGGGCCTCGAGGTCGCCACACTCGGCGATACGTTTGAGCAAGCAGGCTTCACAGGGACCGCACAGGTCGACCTCGGCGTGCATCGACACGATCATCGATCGGTTGGTGGCGACGGCGGCCTCGAGGGAATGAGTCA
>PUKM01000038.1 GCA_003552325.1 Natrialbaceae archaeon
GATTCGCGAGAGCCGCCTTTGTCGTCTCGCTGGTGTGGCGCGCTGGTGACGGTGCTGTGGTTCACTGCCCCCGGTTTATACCGAGGCGCTTACATACGTCTCATAGAGATATGCGACCGTGAGACACCTGCGGTGGAACCCGCCACCGACATTGTCGCACCCGCCATCGACACTGTCGCACCCGCCACCGACCCCATGACATCCTCGCCTCGAACCGATCGGTCTCGACCACCGTGGGCAGCCGTGCTGTTCGAGCGCCGTCGTCGCCTGTTACTCGTCATCTTGCTCGTCGCGACGTTGGCGGTCGGCAGCGGACTCCTCGCCGGACAGGGCGGCGACTTCGAGTTCGCTTCTTTCGGCGTCGACTCCGGGGAACACCAGGCCGACACGTCGACCACTGAGCGGTTCGATCGGGACACGCGTCCAGTCACGCAGGTCGTCATCCGCTCGGAGTCGACAAGCGTCGTCTCAAGACCCGTGCTGTTGGAGACGCTCAGACTCCAACAACAGCTCAGAGCCGACCCCGATGTACGCGAGACGCTCACCGACGACCAGCCGACCGTCGGCGTCGCGAACGCGGTCGCGCTGGCGACGGACCCACGGCTCGCGTTCGGCAGCGACACTGACCTCGACAGCAAGTACCGCACGCTGGAGGACCGAACCGACGAACAGATCGCCGCCTCCCTCGGTGTCGCGCTCCGAAGCGATGACCTGTCGCCGCCCGGCCAGCCGCCAGTTTCGTCACTCCTGCCCCGCGGCTACGAGGCCGGCGAGCCTGCCGAGGCGCAACTGATCGTTGTGGTCCACGACGAGTCGGCTACCGAAGATGAGCTACTGGCTGCCCAGAAAGCCATCGAGTCGACCACCGAAACGCGAGTGGCCGACCACGAGGTCGACTCCTTCGTCATCGGCCAACAACTCGCCGTCGAGCGCAGCAGCCAGGCGACCGCCGAGAGCTTCATTCTCGTTGGGCCGCTGATCATCCTCGTCGTCGTCGGGCTGTTGGCACTGAGCTACCGCGACCCACTTGATGTGGCCCTTGCGTGTCTGGGCATCGCGCTCACGTTCGTCTGGCTCGGCGGCGCGATGGGGTGGCTGGGGCGGTCGTTCAACCAGTTGCTGATCGCGGTGCCGTGTCTGCTGGTTGGGCTGGGCGTCGACTACTCGCTGCACGTCGTAATGCGACAGCGGGAGAACCGGATGCGGTATCCGTCGCTCCCGCCCGAGCGGGCGATGACGCTCGGCATCGCCGGCGTGCTAGTCGCTATCGGGGTGACGACACTGACGACCGCAACCGGCTTTCTGGCCGGGATCGCAAGCCCAATCGGCATTCTTCGGGAGTTCGGACTCGTCGCGGCCATCGGCATCGCCTCGGCGTTCGTCGTGTTTGGCCTCCTGATTCCGGCGCTCAGAATCGAACTCGACGGACTCCGCACACGGGGCGGTCGACCACCTGCGACGCCGGCTACGGTTGGCTCGCTGGCTCCCGTTCGTCGACTGCTCGACCGTGCTGGATCGGTCGGCATCCGTCGACCGCTCGCGATTGTCGCACTCGCGGTACTGCTGGCGGCCGGCGGCGCGATGGGGGCGACCGCCGTCGAGACGACAACCGACCGAACCGAGTTTCTACCAGCGGATCGGGCCGCCTGGATGGAGCCACTCCCCGAGGCGATTCGGCCGTCTGCAACCGGGCTTCGGGAGAACGCACAGTACACCACCGCCACGTTCGAGACACCGTCTGACCGCACGGTCGAGATACTAATCGAGGGCAACGTCACCGACGACTCGGTCGGGTCGACGCTCGATGCAGCCCGAAGCCACGCGGTCGACCAGCCGACGACCCAGTCCACAGCCGGCGAACCACGCGTTTCGGGGCCACTTGAGACAATCGAGCAGGTCGCCGTCGACAACGAGACGGTTGCCACCCTGCTCGACGAGAGCGATACAACCGGCGACGGCGTCCCCGACCGGAACCTGACCGCGCTGTTCGATGCCGTCTACGCTGCCGACCCCAGTGCGGCCAGCGAAACCATCCATCGCACGCCTGACGGCGAGTACGACGCGCTCCGAGTGACCATCGTGGTCGACGACACCGCCGACTCGTCGGCGATCCGTGCTGATGCTGACTCGACAGCCGCCGTTATCAACGAGAATCAGAATCTACAGGCAACGCCAACCGGCGAGCCAGTACTCGAAGCCGTCGAGCAGCGGGCAATTCTCGAAACGATTCTCACAACCTTCCTGCTCGCACTCGTCGTGATTTCGGTGCTGTTGGTCGGCCTCTTTCGGCGTCGACACGGCTCGTGGTCGCTCGGGGCGGTGACGATCCTCCCAGTCCTTATGGCAATCGCGTGGCTGCTCGGGACGCTCTGGGTGTTTTCGGTGCCGTTTACCGCCGAAATCGCGCTTATCGTCGCCATCGCCATCGGGCTGGGCACTGATTACACGGTCCACCTGACCGAGCGGTTTGCAACGGAGCGTCGACACCACAGCCGCGAGACCGCGCTCCGGGTGAGCCTCACCGAAACCGGAGGCGCAGTGCTCGCCAGCGGGCTAACGACGGTCGCCGCCTTCGGGCTGCTGCTGTTGACGGTTGTCCCCTCACTCCAGCGGTTCGGGTTCGTGACCGCGCTTGTGGTGGCCTACTCGGTGCTGGCGACGGTGGTCGTGCTTCCCGCACTCCTGGTGGTGTGGGATCGTCGACGGCCGAAGCTGGACGAAACCCGGGCCAACTGACGCGTCAACACACAGCAACCACCACATATACGACAGTCGAGGCTGAATCGGGTGTATGACACGTTGCCGACTGC
>PUKM01000198.1 GCA_003552325.1 Natrialbaceae archaeon
AGGTCGTCGACCCCCTCGAGATCGTCCGTCTCGATCGGATCGGATGGCCCATCACCCTCGAGTTCCATCGATGGGGGTGACTCAGACTGGTCGTCCGTCGACTGGCGTGTCAAGTTAAAATCGGGCCAGGCCGTCTGTTCCCAGCCGCCACGGTCACTGTAGTAGTAGACGACGCTTTTGTTCACGACGGCGAACAGTCCACGGTTTCGGTCGTGGATCACCCGTTCGTTCGTATCGATCGCGACGTCGACGACGTCCTCGAGCGTATCGAGGCCGACGTGTTCGTCCCCGATCCACATCGGTAACGAACCACGCGAGATCCACTCGGCATAGCGCTGTTCGTGGAGGGCCTGGCGTGCCTGAGCAACGTCGATATCACTCCGGCCGTTCACCCACGACGCCCCCGCGAACGCGCCACCCGCGAGCAAGATCAATAGGCCGACGAGTGCCGAACTCGGGGACTCCGTCTCCTCGACGGTCTGTGTCAGTTGGTTCGCATCGCTATCGGACGGATGCTCCTCGAGGTAGTACGTCTCCCCCGTGATCACGAACGGTGTTTCGCCCGTGAGTGTCCCGACGTGGCTGTCCGTCTCGTACGAGGTCTCGAACGCGAGCGTCAACGAGACGTCACTGATGCCCTCGAGTTGGTCCTCGACGGCTGCCTGTTCGTCGATCACCTCCCTGATGTCGATCGTCGTCTCCGTGACTGCCGCCTCGTCACTCGGCGTGGCCGTCTCGTTGGCGAGGACGACTTCCTCAGACCAGAATACTTCGTCACCGCGGGTCGCTTCGTACTCGAGCGCCAGTCGATGCTCGACGTGCGTGTCATCAGATGGTACCGTCGTCACGAGCGCAACCTCGAGTTCGGGTGTCGAGTCGACGACGTAGGCGGCGTTGTTCTCGAGGATCGTTCCTTCATCCCAGAGGCCGTCCTCGACGACCTCTGCACTGGTCTGGAGGTCCGTTTCGACGCGCTCTTCACCCACCTCCTGGGTAGTCGTCGTCGTCGCCGGATTCGCGACGACCCACCCCGTCGCGAGCACGGACAGGATACCGATCGCTACCAGCCCGATAACGATCGTTCTGCCGTGTTTGGCGATCAGCAGTTCCAGTCGTGGTGAGTTCGTCACGGTGTTCCCCAGGTGCCAGATCCGTTCTCCCGGCTGTGGGCGTGTGCATGGCCCACATCGGGATTAGCGTGCTGGCTAGTTCGATAGTACCTCGACAGTCAACGGATAAAACAGTAGTGGCCGGCGACTGGTTCGTTCACCACCACTTTCTCACTCGGCGCTGGACACGCCGCGACAACGGGGCCTCGCCGCCGGGCGACCGGTATCGGATGTCCTCGCGACCGAAAATGGCGAGAACGACCGCGACCACGACGCCCACCAGCACGGCGTTCACCGCGCCGATGGCGACGAAGGGGTGGATATCGTGGAGCCAGACCAGCAGCGTCGGCGGCAATACCAGGAGATACCGACTTTCGATGACCTCTCGCGTGTAACTCCCCTCGGATTCGGGGGCGACCATCGAAACCGACGTCTCAACGCTCGAGCGACTGCTGACGGTCGTCTGTCGTGGGTCAGGTGAGACGTCGTCGTGGGGGGCGTCGAGCACGGCAACGACAGGGACGTACCCGCTGTTATCGATTTCCCGAGGAATGTCCGTCGTCTCTCCGGGGAAGACGATCTGTGGGTCGTCTGTGGCATCCTGGGTAACCGCGAGGCTGTAGGACGTGCCACCTGCGGGGATCACCATCGCCGCCGTTGCGAACACCACGAGGATGATGATAAAGAGTGAAATCGCCGACCAGAGTCCGATCACGTTCGCTCGATTGCGCCGCCGCGTCCGCGAACGGTCGGCCACGCCTACGCGCTCGAGCAGAAAGCCAACCCCAAGCAATCCGACACCGAGGGCGACGAGCAGTGCCCCCGTTCCTTCGGCGTCGAGGGCCTGGGTGATGCCAAGTGGGGCCACGAGGAGCGACACGATCGCCGCGAGGACGCTGTGAACGCTCATCACGGCGGTTCCGAGGTGGGGAATTCGAACGACGGTGTCGCCGACTTGCAAGGCCTCGGCGACGATTTGGCCATCGGTCACGTGTGGTTCGCCGCCGTCTTGATCCGTGAACGGGTTGGCATCACCCCTGGTGACGTACCCCTCGTCGGTCTCCTCGAGGATGCGATGGGTGGTCAGACCACCATCGTGCAACGTCGTCGCTTCGAACACCACGACGTCGCCGGGTTCAGGTGAGTCCGTCAGGGCACTCGGAATCGCGATGAATCCGTCGCCCGCCTCGAGTGCCGGTTCCATGCTCCCGGTGGCGACGTAGCCGAGCAGGATCGGTTGGCCGAGCAGTTGTCCGAGTACCAACAGGAGGACGACGAGGCCGAGGACAGCCAGTAAGAGCTGTTTGGCAATCTGTATCCCACTCATTGGTACCACACGGCCACTGTAACCACGGTCTACGTATTGTCACCGTTCGACTGACTTAACTGTGCAGTTTACTCTCCCCGTCGTCGATAGAACGCGAACGCGACACCGATCGAAACTGGAACCGCCAGCGCCGACTGTGCACTCGAGGGGAGCTCCGTCACCGACGATGCCAGGCTCGGGCCGACGACGGTGACCGAATCGACGTCTTCGCCACCGATGGCGATCGCATAGCTTCCCGGCTGGTCGAACTGCTGGTCGAATGACACCGTCGTCGATTCACCCGGCTCGAGGGTGACCGTCGTCGAATCCGTCACGAACCCGCCGACGGCGAACTCGACGGTCCGCTCGCCCGTCTGGTTCCCCTC
>PUKM01000126.1 GCA_003552325.1 Natrialbaceae archaeon
ACCGGCGTAATCCAGAGGACGTCTACTCCGAGGTCCTCGAGATAATCGACGCCTTCGGCTCCCAGGTCCTCGTCCCCGCCGATGAGGGTCTCGAAGGTCGTCTCCCAGCGCTCGCCGGCCCACGAACGGGGGAAGATCTGGTACATGACGCTGTCTGAGAGCCACTCTGGCGGCCGACTCGGGAGGGAAACCTCGCCGTCTGCGTGCAACTCGATTACGTCCTGAGCGCTCTTTTTCTCGACGTGCTCGTCGTAGGCCGCGGCGTGAACGCGAGCAACGTCGCCGTCGATATCGTCGACGTCGACCGTCGCCGTGAGCCCGTCGTCGTGGACCTCGATATCGTCGCTCGAGAGCCCATCGCGATCGTCGGCGATAAATGCCGCCCAGAGGTCTTCTTCATCGGAATCCTCGTTCGGGGCTGGCTCGGCGTTCGAATAGAGAGTGAACTCGCCGTTATCCTCGTCGTACTCGGCTTCGAGGTCGATACGGGGCGCGCCGTTCGGATCTCCCAAGTAGACGGATGCCCCCTCGTTGCCGCGCTCGAACGCATAGATCGTCAGCTCGTGAGTTCCGTCGGGGGCCTCGAGCTCGAGGACGTACTCGCCCGGTGCGTCGGCTCTGAACTCGGCGACGTTGTCCCGTCCTTCATCGTAGCGTGGGACGTCCGTCGAGTCGCTGGCGAAACTGAGGACCGCTGACTCACCCTCGCTCTCATCCGGGGAGGATTTGAGGGTCCACTCGAAGTCCTCGGCGTCGTATTTTTCGGGTGCCGAACTGAGGTCTGGGAGCCGTGGTGCGAGGTGATCTCGCCCCTTGTCGAACAGAATCTCGTCGGGAACACCGTCGTGGCCAGGCGTTCCTTCGGCGTCGAACCCCACCGCCCAAATAGGGTTGATCAACGGCTCGTCGACGGCAACGAACCGGGGTTCGCCCGGATGGAACGAATCGACTGGCGTCTCGGGTTCGAACCCATCGGGTAACAAACTGTCCGGGTCGTGCGTCGGCGGCATTGCAACCGCGTTCGTCCCGGCAACAGAGAGTGCACCGAGACCGGCCATCCCACCCAGTACCGATCGTCGACTGAGTCGACTGAATAGCGTCTCCCGGTCGGTCATCTCGTCTCCTCCGTCGGTTTGTGGCTGTCGAACCGGCCCCGTGTCCAGTTCGGTATTCCCTGCCCGTTCCCACTTGTGCAATCAATCGTGATTGTCATGTGTGAACCACACTCATCAAATGCTGATGTACTCGTTCCTCATAAATTTGGCTAGACGAGTCGTCCCGCTCGATATTCCCCGAAAGTACCAGCCGGTACTGCTTTCACTTCGGCCGAAAGTATTGAAACTTCACTTTGAAACAGTGTACTATACTCGATGTAAATTAAACATCCATCAGACAAAATACGTGGGTGTACTGTTGTGGGATAAACACGGTAGCTTTCTATTCTCGAGAAACTTTAGATCACGATCTGGCTTCCCCTCGAGAGCGACTACCACGTCAGCGGGGAGTCACGGCTCAGGAGCCGTCCCCGCGTTTCCGGTACCAGACGCGCTCGCCGATCGGTGAGTCGCCATCCAGGTCCAGGCGACGCAGGAATAGATCACGAACGGCAAACGTCACGACGAGTTCGACGGCGTCTCCTGTCTCTGGGCGGACAGTGACGACGCAGTGGCCGTCACGCTCGTCGATCGATTCGATCCGACCGACCGACCACCGATCGACGTGATGGCTCGGCCGGCGTGCGTGGAGACGGTCGTGTGGCATGGGTTCAGCCCGTTTCCGCCGCTTGTCCGAGCGAAGCCAGTGGTTCGTCGATACCCAGAACGTCGGCGGAATACGTCCAGAGGCGGCGAGCGCACTCGCGGTCGCGAGCGGTTGCCGATGGCGTTCCGAGCCGTTGCTCCGAGAAGTATCGACCGGAGACGCCCTCGAGCCGTGGTGAGACGGCAGCGAAACACAACGCCGCCGCCCCATCGGCGACCGACGTCACGCCGGGGAGGGCATCGAAGGGCTTCAGGAGGCGGGGAAGCGGGCCGGGCAGAAAGCGACTGAAGCCGCTTCCGGGGATCGCCCCTGGATGGAGGCTGTTCGACGTCACGTCCCGTCCGTGCTCCTCGAGGCGTCGGTCGAGTTCGGCTCCAAAGAGCACGTTCGCGAGTTTCGAGTGGCTGTATGCCCAGGTTCCGGAATATCCCTCGAGGTGACGTGTCCGCTCGAGGTCCAGATCGGCCGCCTGGTGGGCCGCCGAAGCGGTGGTGACGACGCGAGCGCCGGGGCGAAGGTGCTCGAGGAGGTCGCTCGTGAGCAGGTAGGGGGCGAGGTGGTTCACGTGGAACGTGTACTCGACGTCGAGCGCGGTCACGCGTCCCTCCCGAAAGAAGCCACCGGCGTTGTTGACCAGGACGTCCAGCCCATCCGTCTCGGCCCGAACGGTTTCGGCGAGAGCAGAGACGGCGTCGACGTCCGCGAAGTCGGCCTGTACGAACGTCGCCGTTCCGCCAGCGTCCGTTATCTCCTCGAGGAGGGCCTCCCCGGCACGTTTATCCCGTCCATGGATGATGACGTCGGCACCGAGACGGGCCAGTGCGAGTGCAGCGGCCCGTCCGATGCCGCTGGTCGACCCCGTGATGAGGGCCTGTTGTCCAGTACAGTCGACGTCGGAGACGGCCGCACGCGCCTCCGGTGAACGTGTCATAGCCAGTGGGAAGGACCGCGGCGGTATAACGGTCTGCACACCGGCAGATGAGTGAGAGGCGCTCGAGGGGGGTTCTTTCGAGGGTGAATGTTGAACGGCGTTACCGCT
>PUKM01000229.1 GCA_003552325.1 Natrialbaceae archaeon
GATGATATCCGGCTGCTCGTCGCTGGCCAGCTGGTTGCGGGGACGCTCCCCGGTCGCCACATGCCGGATGGCAAGATGGATCCCCTGAACCCGGGCCAGCGCCTCGGTGAGCTGATCGGCGGTGGCGTCCTCCTGGACGAGCGCTACCACATTGAGTGTTACGAGCATGGTTCTGTCCACCTGTCCGTCGTTGCCATGGCCCCGGCCCTAAGGCGCCGAAACCTCAAGATCCCGCAGGGACTCCCCGATCTGTGCGCTCGGGAAGGCCGGGATCGCGATCGCCGCCGGGATCCCCAGAAGCCCGGGCACCACCGGCTCGAACTCCAACCCCTCCACTTCGACGCGCACCAGTCGCACTGGTGTGGGCCGCTCCGCCGCCCCCGTGGTGGAGCAGGCGTAGGTGAGCCGCACGTTCTCAGCACCGACAATCAGCGGCTGACGGCGCTGCATGGCCGCCAGCAGCGGCGAATCGGCGTCGGGGCTGCAGACCACCGAACCGCCGGGGCACTCGAGGCTGCCGAGGTCACAACCGCTGGGCGGGGTCGTCACCACCGCCAGGCGCACGCCGGCCCGGGTGGCCTCCACCGTCCGCCCCCACTCCAGGAGCATCCGGCTGAACTCGAAACCGCCGAAGACCAGCAACAGGAAGAGGGTTACCCCGAGGGCGAACTCCACCATCGCCGCCCCCCGCTGCCGTCTCGGGGGCCCCGCGACTGCCTGCGTATGCGCGTGCCTAGTCATCGCTCCAGCGCTCCTCGGTGCGGGCGTTGAGAATCACGCGCCCGACGCCGGTAAAGGGCACCACGCCCTGCCCGAAGAGGGCGTCGAACTCCACCTCGGCCGCCACCACCACCCGACAGACTGTCCGCCCCGGCACGGCGTCGATGCGTTCAGGCGCCGGTATCGTGACCAGGCCCGGATGCAGCCCCGGCACCACCGTCCGGCGGTCGCCGCAACCCGCGGCCTCTCCGCAGACAACCAGGTTGGCGGCGGCCTGCTTCACGGCCTCCCAGTCCGCCGAATCGTTGATCGAGCAGTCGCTGCCGTCGAGCAGCCCCTCGGTGCGAGTGATATGGCGGGCCCCAACCGTGACCGACTTGGTCAGCGTGTTCTCCTGGTAGAGCACCCGCCCGAACTCCGTGATCCCGAAGACGATGATCATCAGCGGGATCAGCACCAGGGCCAGCTCCACCAGGGCCGCACCACGCCACCGCCGGGGGCTATTCATAGAGCTGGACCTCGATGACGAGTTCTTTGTCAGCCCCCGTCGCGAGGCCCATGAACTCGAGGATGAACTCGCCTTGGTCCGTTACCGGTCCGAGAATGAAGAATTTCGCGAAAGTATCGGCCACCCCGCGGCGTGAGCCGCGGATGGCCTGGGCGTCACAATCAATGACGGCCGTGAAAAGGATCCGACGCTCAAGGACCGACCCACTCGACGAGATGTCGCCGGGAGCTGGCAATCCGACCGCTATGGGGTACTCGTCATTGTCGCGGTCGCGGGGCCTCCGGTAAGGGTCCTGATAATTGCCGGAGCGCAGATCGCTCCAGGAGATGGGAAGCCCCCCATTAACCGCGCAATCCACATCAATGCCCGGGGTCTCCGGATCCGGGTTGCAGGGGGGATATCCGCCGCTATAGCCGCGAACCTCATCCTTCCCGACCTCCCACTGGTAGACCTCGTAGCGCGTCCACTCCGCCCAGTCACTCGGCTGCTGGATACCGTGATAGGTATGGTATTGGTTCCAATACCCTTCCCGATCCCAATCGCCCGTACCGAAGGTTTCGCCAAAAAGACTTTCGAGGCGCCATTTTTTATCTGCCGGGTACTGGATGATGTTCGGAGCCGGCGGGTAATCACGGGCCGGGAACTGCCCCCTGCGCTCGAAGAACCGCGTATCCCACCCCCACTCCGGCCAGGAAGCGATATACCCAGGTTGCGTTTCCAGCTCAGGTGTCGTGCAACCCTGGAGTGTGGGATCGGCAAGATATTGACCGAGTGCGCGAGCGCCGCTTTCGTGGCCTCCGTTGGTTCTGGGCCTGAGAAAACCGAAGTTGCCGGGCGCCCACTGATGATCCTGAGCCCGCAGAACTAGCGAATCCCCCACCTGCATGTCACCATCGCCCACGGCGTCAGCGAAGCTCTTGCCGATCAGCTCAAACGGGTTGCAGAACATCACTGGCGGGTAATCGCATATCAAGAAGTCTCTGCCGGCCACGGCCCGGGCGCTCACCGTCGCGAAGCGCGCAACCTCGTCGCCGAGGATCTCAAGGACCGGCAGGAAGAGCAGATCCACGGTGTAGGCGTCGGCGTTGCCGGCGCGCGCCGGGTCGAGCCAGATCTCCATGTAGCGTGCCGTTTTATCCCGCGTACTGAGGCAACGACCCTGTTTCGGCAACCACTGCCCCCCTGGTTGCCCCAGACAATACGCCACCGGGTCGACTACCCTTTTGTTGTCCTCCGGAGTACCGATCCAGCTGTAGAAGACGATGGGGCTGGTGGTGGGATCATCCGGGTTGTAGACCAGCTGCTCGAGGAGCTCCGGGTTGCGCGAGAAACGACCGCGGTGGCTTAGCGTATCTCTCGCCGCTATCACCGCACGCTCCCGAGCGCCAGGTTGCCCTTCGACCGCGTCTCTTGTGGGTACATTGAGCTCCCAGGCCCCCGAGCGCGCCGCGGCATCGGCGGCGTTCTGCATCTCGCTCTGCTGGACGAAGATCCGTCCCAGATCCAGGGCCAGCGCGGCGAAGCCGAGCAGGACGATGAACACCACCGCGCTGATCACCA
>PUKM01000191.1 GCA_003552325.1 Natrialbaceae archaeon
AAGAACATCTCCCCGAGTGCCGCGAGTTTGTACACTGCCAGCGTTCGATAGAAGCGCTGGTGTTCGAACGTCGTCCCCGTTTGAGCTTCGTACCGTTCGACGAGCGCCGCCCTCGAGGGATACCCCTCAGCTTCCATGAACGTCGGGGTGAGCTCGGGGACAGCCGGCTCCGGGTCGTCGGGATTGCGCCAGTAGGCGAGCATCCAGCCCAGATCGAAGCGCGGGTCGCCACGAGTGCTCATCTCCCAGTCGAACACGCCGACGAGCTGTGGCGGGGTGCCGGGCCCGAACATCACGTTATCGAGTTTGTAATCGCCGTGTACCAGCCTGTGGGGGTGGTCCTCGGGACAGTTCTCCTCAAGCCAGGATCCAACAGCCTCGAGTGCTGGGACGTCCCGTTCGTCGGCCGTTCGCTCGACAGCCCACTCGATCTGACCACGCCAGCGGTCGACCTGCCGGGCCGTATAGCCAGCCGGACGGCCAAAGTCCTCGAGGCCGACCGCCGTGGGATCGACCGCGTGGATGGCCGCCAGGGTATCGACGAGTTCGAAGCCGAGGGTCGTTCTCGCTTCGGGCGTTCCAAACCGGTCCGGCTCCGACCACCGGAGGACGTCACCCTCGAGTCGCTCCATCACGTAGAACTCACTTCCGATAACGTCGGTGTCCCGACAGGCGACGAGCGGCGCTGGAACCGGCACTGACGCACCGTGGTCGACGAGCGCTTTCGTCACTCGGTACTCTCGTAGCACGTCGTGCGCCGTCTCCGCCGTCTCACCGGGCGGCGGCCGACGGATAACGAGGTCACGGTCGCCCCAGGTACAAAACAGCGTTTCGTTCGAAAATCCCTGTTGATGGTGCTCGAGGTCGAACACGTCGGCCGGTCCGAACTGCTCGGTCAGGTAGGCCTCGAGAGCCGGTTCGTCGACGAGGCGGTCGTAATAGTCCGTGGACATGGTGGGTTGGACAGGATACGCACAGATCCGTTCACCGAACGATGGTTTTGCTTACCGAAAATAGTTTCGCCGCCACGTTTACTTACCATTGTTTCCTATCTCGAGTATGGAGTACACCGATTCGGATCGGGCAACGGCACTGGCCGAGAAGGTCCGGACGTTCGTCGACGAGGTGGCGATTCCACTCGAGCGCGAGCTGCTCGGTGACCGGCCCATTAGCCCCGAAGAACTCAGGGAGCTGCAGGACGAAGCCAGAGACCGAGGGATTTACGCTCCCCAGATGCCCGAAGAGTACGGCGGCCTCGGGTACGACCTCCGGGACGTACTCCCCGCGTTCGAGGCGGCTGGGCGGAGCTATCTCGCCCCGCCAGCGATGCGGATCGACGCCCCTGACGAGGGGAACATGCACACGCTCGAGCTGGTCGGCACGGACGAACAGAAAGACCGCTGGTTGCGGCCACTGGTCGCCGGCGATATTCGCTCGGGGTTTTCCATGACCGAACCCAAAGGCGGGGCCGGCTCCGACCCGAAGATGATCCAGACGCGGGCAGAACGCGATCCCGGTACCGGCGAGTGGGTGATCAACGGCCACAAGTGGTGGACGACCAACGGTCTCGAGGCGGACATCCTCCTCGTGATGGCCCGGACGGACCCCGAGGCCCACCCCTATCAGGGATGTTCGATCTTCCTCGTCCCCGCCGACGCTGACGGCGTCACCATCATCAGGGACGTCTCCCACCTGGGTGGCGGTGTTACCGGCTCGAGCCATGCCGAGATCGAATACGACGACGTTCGTGTCCCCGAATCGAGCGTTCTCGGTGGACTCCATCAGGGGTTTGCGGTCGCCCAACAACGGCTCGGCCCAGCCCGACTCACCCACTGCATGCGTTTTACCGGGATGGCACAACGGGCACTCGACGTGGCGAAGGCATACGTGAGCGAGCGCCACGCGTTTGGCACGCCTCTTGCCGACAAACAGTCCCTCCGGTTTGAGATCGCCGATGCCGAAACCTCCCTCCATGCCGCCCGGACGATGGTTCGTCACGCCGCCGACCGACTCACAGACGGTGACCAGGCCCGGGTCCCCGTCTCGATGTGTAAAGTGTTCACCGCGAACGCCGCACAGGATGCGATCGACTGCGCCGTGCAATGCTGTGGCGGGAACGGCATCGGGAAAGACCTCCCACTCGCTGACTTCTACGAGGACGTTCGCGTCTTCCGGATCGTCGACGGGGCAGACGAGGTTCACCGACGCGTGATCGCCCGTGATGCCTTCGACGACGTCGACTCGAGCGAAGTCGAGCACGTCCTCGAGTTCTAGATAGTCGTCAGCGTAAATGATTCTCAGCGGTTCGTGACCATCACGAAGACAGGTTTTTCTCTCTCGCGGACACAGACCGGGCAATGAACAAGAAAGGACACGTGCTCAACGCCGTGCTGTTGAGCATCGGACTGGCGTACCTCCTCGAGCCGTCGGGTACACTCGCGACGTTCGAAAAAGCCCTGATCGTCGGCGTCCCCGTCACCCTCGGGGCCCTCTTCCCTGACGTCGACACGGACTTCGGAAAGCACCGAAAAACCCTCCACAATCTCCCTATCCTTGCCGGTTTCGTCGCCTTTCCCTTTGTTTTCGGCAACCTCGAGTGGGTCTGGCTTGGAATCCTGACCCACTACGTCCTCGACGTTGCTGGAAGTAAACGCGGGATTGCGCTGTTCTATCCACTCTGGAAGAAGGAATTCGGTCTCCCCGTGGGTGTCGCCGTCAAGAGCAGACGTGCCGATCTGGTGACCGTACTCGTGACCGTCGGCGAGCTCCTCATCGCGGCCGCCATCAT
>PUKM01000054.1 GCA_003552325.1 Natrialbaceae archaeon
GTCACCGATATCGCCGACGAACTCGCGGTCGAGGCCATCCAGACGACCGTCGGTGGCTCCTCGACGGTCGGTGCGTTAGCCACGGGTAACGAAAACGGCCTGCTCGTCAGCGCCCGCGTCCTCGAGTACGAACGCGAGCGCCTCGAGGCGGCTGTCGACGTCCCCATCACCGAACTCCCGGGGAGCATCAACGCCGCCGGGAACGTCGTCCTCGCGAACGATTACGGGGCGTTCGTCCACGCTGACCTCTCGCGTGAGGCAGTGCAGGTCGTCAAAGAGGCCCTGGACGTCCCGGTCCAACGTGGCGACCTCGCAGGTGTGCGGACGGTAGGTACGGCCGCCGTCGCGACGAACGACGGGGTGCTCTGTCACCCGAAAGCGACCGACAGCGAACTCGACGTCCTCGAGGAGGCCCTCGACGTCCGTGCGGATGTCGGCACGATCAACTACGGGGCCCCGCTCGTGGGCTCCGGCCTGTTGGCGAACGATCACGGCTACGTGGTCGGCCGGGACACCACCGGACCCGAACTCGGCCGGATCGAGGACGCCCTCGACTACATCGACTGACGCTCGATTCCTGCCTTTCTTCTCGAGCCCACGTATGACAGTTCACGGACTCCTTTGCAGTGGTTTCTGGCCGTCGAGTGCTGATGCACAACCACCGCTCTCGTTTGGTGAGCCAACCGCACCACGGACACTCGTCATGAATCAAAAACCGTAACCGGATAAATTGACAGAGCCGATTATGCGATCTTGTCGTACTGCTCGGTCAACTTCTCGGCGGCTTCATCGAGTTGACCCTGCTCGAACTCCGAGAGCTCCCACTCGAGGATCTCCTCGACTCCGTTTTTCCCGAGTTTGACGGGCACGCCGAAGGCGGTATCGTCGTGTCCGAACTCACCCTCGAGGGTCACGCTCGCGGGGAGGACCTCGCCGGTGTCGTGGAGCACGGCTTCGACCATGTGGGCGACGCCGGTGGCCGGCCCCCACTCGGTTGCGCCTTTCTTCTCGATGACGTTCATCGCTGACGTCTGGAGTTCCTCGAGAATTTCGGTCTTTTCGTCGTCGGTGAACGTGAGGTCTTCGCCGTTGATTCGCACTTTCGAAAAGACGGGGACCTGGGCGTCACCGTGTTCGCCGAGAATCGTGGCGTCGACGTTCTGGACGGGAGCATCGTATCGCTGAGAGAGGACGTATCGGAAGCGGGCGGAATCGAGGCGGCCGCCGAAGCCGATTACCTGTTCGCGTCCGCGGTCGCCCGTCTCGTAGAGGTGTCGGTTGAGCAGGTCGACGGGGTTCGAGGTCGTGATCGTCACGTAGTCGTCGTTGTACTCGGCCAGTGAGGATCCAATATCCTCCATGATCGGGGCGTTGTCACCCGCGAGGTCGATCCGTGTCTGGCCGGGCTGTCGTGGGATACCTGCGGTGATCACGACGACGTCCGAGCCTTCGGTTGCCGCGTAATCGCCCTGTCGAACGACGGTGTTCGAATCGTAGGCAGCCCCGTGGTTCGTGTCGGCGGCCTGGCCAACCGTCTCGTCTTCCATGTCCGGAATGTCCACGAAGACCAGTTCGTCCGCGATCCCCCGCAGTGCGATGTTATAGCCGGCAGCGGCACCGACGGTGCCTGCTGCGCCGACCACGCTCACTTTCGTCATACCACGTAACAATCCACTTTCCCGGGCGTTAAATCCGTCGGAAACGGCACGCTCACTGCTATTGACGTTCGTTTGCACGTCATTTGTCGATACTGTCTCACACTCCCTTGTGGAACCGAACCACCCAATGTCCCGCCCATCGGATCTATTCCCATGCGCGTAGCTGTCATCGGGGGCGGGACGATCACCGACGAGGAACGAGTGCGTGCCCTCGAGGTCGGACGGGAACTCGGAGAGCGCGGCCACACGGTGGTCTGTGGTGGACGGGGCGGCACGATGGCGGCCGTCTGTCAGGGAGCGAGCGAAGCAGGCGGGACGACGATCGGTATCCTCCCCTCGAGTGATCCCGGGGAGGCAAATCCATACGTGGATATCGCCATCGCGACTGGCCTGGGACACGGACGAAACGCGCTGGTGCCGCTCAACGGCGACGGCGTCATCGCACTCGCCGGCGGTGCCGGAACGCTCACGGAACTCGGATACGCCCTGATCTATGATGTCCCCGTCGTCGGGCTCGAGACACACGACATCGACGCGGCTATCGAAACCGTGACCGCACCGACGGCTGCGGTCGAGGCACTCGAGCGGGCAGTCAACTCGTCAGCGACGTCTCAGCCGGTAACGGACGAACCTGAGACAGCAGTCGAGACGCACTCGCTCGAGGGGCCGTACACGCTCGAACCGACTGTCCCGTCCCCCGCGGCGTTCGTCGGCCTTCGGGAGGCTGCGGGGATGGCTCCCCGTTCGCTCGAGGCGGCCACACGCGGGCTCCCGAACTCGCTGTTCGCCGTACGGGTTCGTCACCGCCCCACCGATGAAGTCGTCGCCATGGGTCGGATCGTCGGTGACGACGGGGCAGTCTACCAGATTTCGGATATGGCGGTCCACCCGGATCATCAGGGGCAGGGCCTCGGGACGGCGGTGATGGAACGCCTACTCGAGTATCTCGAGGAAACGGCCCCGAAAACGGCCTACGTCAATCTGATCGCGGACGTCGATGGCTTCTACGAACAGTTTGATTTTGCGGAGACCAGACCGACCTCGAAGGGGATGTATCGACACATCGACTGATTCTGTTGGCTGTACCTGTGTGACCGTTCTCGCCAC
>PUKM01000105.1 GCA_003552325.1 Natrialbaceae archaeon
CTTTTGACATCCGCGCGTAATGCAGACCTACTAATCTTAGATGAGAGCTTTGACCTTGCTAAGATGACTGTCTACAAAAGCAACTATCAGATACCTTTCTTAGACGAGTTCATCCGCCATCGAATCGACATGCAAGAGAAGCCAGTGGTGTTTGTGTCTAACGTAAGTATCCAAAACATCGATCCAGCTTTCGCGGCCATCAGAGATATGCTCAAGCGAAGAATCTCAGCGGTCAAAGGTGAGCTCAAGTTCGAGGATAACTTCGAAGAAGTAATGAACGATTTTGATATAGGCGACATCTTCAAGGTATAAGGGGCAGCAGTGGCTAAACAAGAAAAAAGAGAGAACGAAGACTATCTGGTAATAGCAGAGACAAGAGCTCTCCGGTACATCATACAATACCCTGAAGAGCGCAATCTGTTCAGACCTTCCATGTTCATTCACAAGTCAGCGAGGGTATTGTATGAAGCTATTGGGGAGCTACACGCTCAAGGGGCTTCCATCGATGCAGCCTCCATAGCTCAGATAGCGAATACAAAATCGTCAACGTTGACGTTGAACGTCGTGAAGGGGCTTCTCTGGGGTGGGGAGGAAGATTTCACATTCAGCCAGGCTGATGGTCCTCTCTTGCGTAAAGAGCTCGAGAGAAGCGAGATACGTGCTCAGATGCAAAGTGAAGTACAGAAGGCTTTGGAGTACATCTCTGAACCATCTGTACCCGATGAAGACTTCTTCGGTAATGTAGGCAAGTACTTAGTCAACGCACAAACCATTGCACTCTCCCGTTCTGGTTCACCTCTACACACGTTAGAGGAAGCATACAACAAGTATGAGCAAGAGCTGGATGAAAGAGAGAGTGGAGTATTAGGTATAAGTGGTGACATCCTGTTAGACAAAGCGTTAGTCCGCAAGACAGCAGGTGGTCAAATCATCACCATAGCCGCGGCTACCGGTAGTGGTAAGTCATTGTACTTGCTCAACCTTATGAATGGATTCATTGAGCTAGGGATTCCAGCTATCTACATCACTCTCGAAATGGACATGATGTCCACGTTAGACAGGCTCACAGCTCTCCGCACCAAGACACCTATTAGCGATTGGTATGAGGCTGACAAGCTGGTCAACCTACGACGCAAGCTCAAAGAGGAACGTAAGTACATTGACCAACAAAGCTCAGTTGAGATAGTGGAAGACCCTTCTCTATCATTGGCGGATGTCAATGCCATCATAGGAGAATTCCGTTCCAAACATCAGATACCTAAAGAGCAACGCATCATAGTGGGCATTGACTTGGTTACCCAATTGAAAGACTTTGCATCAGGCATCAAAGGGTATTCGATGGCCAACAACTACGAGGTGGCTGTCAACCTTCAGAATGCTATAGCGAAGTCCCAGAATGTATGTTTCCTTGACATTGTACAGTTCAACAGGGAAGCAGATACCGTAGACCTTCAAGAGTTTGCAGATCTTCGTCGAACACGTCCTACTCTAAACAACATCAAGAATAGTGCTGCCATAGCGGAACGTTCACGTGTTGTCCTTAGTGCATGGAGACCTTATTACTATGCTCAACGTTACCTGCAGCACCTGGAAGAGGTGCAATCGATGGATGACATCATGTACGTAACTGTTCTAAAGCAGTCTCAAGGTGAAGTAGGCCAGGAGTTGCCCTACAAGTTTAATGGGGCTTATGGAGAGGTGTTACCCACCTACGATGCTTCCTTGTCACATAACCTACTCAATGCTGAGGAAGTAGGTATGGAAGAGCTTACCGAAGAGCAACGGTTACTACGTGAAGTAGATTTCTAAGGGCAATAAAAAAGGGGTGCAACGCACCCCTTAGAGAGGGAGGGAAGAACTATTCTTCGACAAGCTCTACAGAACTCATGTTCACATCGAGCAAGCCGGAAAAATCCAAATCATCTTCGTACAAAGGCAACCCCTGTAAAGACCGAACAGGTACGAGCAAGATAAGGTCACCCGCCATAACCACATGTACAACATGCTTGTTAGAAAAACATCGAATACCTAAAGCACGAAGTTTATCGTTCTTGAGGTTTTCAACCACCACGTCCTTTAGCAGAATGTTCTCATCCTTGATTTTCAAATCATTCTCCAATTGGAAGAAATGATTATCCGCCTGTATGCCGTTTTTTACACCGCGGTCGGTATTCTTTATACCTACGCGAGTACCTTTTGGTATTTCCAACATCGGTCACCTCTCACCCATAATATACAACCCCCTTTCGGGGGTTGGGGTTAGAAATCACCATTGCTTACTTGAAAGGTGGGTAGACCCAATTCGTTGCGCCACAGGTTGACCACACTATCCCTGTCATCTAGTACGAAGTGGATGTTATACTTCCCCTGCTTCGTTGAACTGGTGGGGTCATAGTACGACATAGGAGCGATGTAGGTGTAGTACATACTTCTCTTCACTTCTACATCAGGTCTATGGTCTCCAGCATCCCTCAGGTGGAGTACGTATGGTACATGCGAAAACCCGTTCTCATGTAACCACATTGATGTCAAGTCCCATGCAGTACGACCGTCGTCTGTGGTGATGTTCTCGCGCCCTGAAAGGAAGAATACCATATGATGCGGGCCCATACCTTTCTGCCGCTGTCGTGCGCTCCACCCCAGTACAGCTTCTCTAACTGCATGATTGCATTCATCCTCACGAACCAAATGGTTGTCGAAGTATCCACGGCTGTCGCTTTTGAGGGCGGCGGTACCATCGAGGTCTAC
>PUKM01000066.1 GCA_003552325.1 Natrialbaceae archaeon
AGGGGATGTCGCCGTCTCAAGCCACCTGCATTTCACGCTCGAGTTCGCGCAGGGCTTCGACCCGGCGTTCCGTCGAGGGGTGTGTCGAGAACAGTTTGCCGACGACGCCGGACTTCAGGGGGATAATGAAGAAGGCGTTCATCTCGGCCTCCTCACGCAGGTCCTTATTGGGCACCTTGTCGACCTCACCGGAGATTGTCATGAGGGCCGAGGCGAGCGCGCCGGGGTTCCCCGTGATCGTCGCCGCCCCGCGGTCGGCCGAGAACTCGCGGTACCGTGAGAGCGCGCGGATGAGGAGGTAACTGATGATCCAGACGATCAGCGAGACGAGGATGGCCACGAAGACGCCCCCACCGCCCTGGCGGTTGCGCCCACCGCCGAAGAGGGCTCCCCAGCGGACGATCATGAACGCGATCGTCGAGAGGAACGACGCGATGGTCATCACCATCATGTCCCGGTTTTTGATGTGGGCGAGTTCGTGGGCGATGACGCCGTCGAGTTCCTCGCGGTTGAGCGTACGCATCAGCCCGGTTGTCACGGCGACGGCCGCGTTTCGCTGATTGCGCCCCGTCGCGAAGGCGTTCGGCACCTTCGAGTCGATGACGGCGACCTTTGGCTTCGGGAGGTCGGCCTGCTGGGAGAGGCGGTCGATGGAGCTGTGCAGTTGTGGGTACTCGTCGGCTGAGACCGTCCTCGCCCGCATCGTTTTCAGGGTAAGTGTATCGCTGAAGTAGTACTGGACGAGCGACATTCCCCCGAAGAGCACCCCGAAGACGAGCAGGTTTGCGCCACCGGTAAGATATCCCGTCAGCACCCCGGCGAACACGATATAGAGGGCAAACAGCAGGAACATCGTGAGGAACATCCGAAACCGAAGTCCCCAGTCCGCTTTCCATTTCATACTGACGATACGTACTGCGGACGAATAAATCCGCCGCGAGCGTGTCCCGTCAGCACACACCAAACCCCTCTATTTCCGATGGAAACCACCCGAAGGCGAAGCACTCTGTCCCCATAGCTCTTCGAGCCATCACAACCGTCTGACGTGTGGCAGACATCGCCCAGTTGAAACGTCAGACAGCGTAGTATTGGGGTGACTTGAGGAGTTGATTTCTTGCGGATAAAATCCTAGAGCAGCGTTTTAGGCGCTTCATTGGGCGTTTGGGAATTTACTCATAGCAGCGTAACATTCTTCCAGCCTGTTGATAACACGTGGCGTAACCCCCTCATTTCGGGTGGAGCTCGCAGTTTCTGCAACACCACAACCCCTTCATTTCCACTGGAACGGTGTGTGACCCTCCCCTCGAGGAGACGCCGACGACGCGGTGAACGCGGCGTTTAACTGCTCGAGCCGCAAACGGAGGGATATGACTGACTCGCGTGGCTTTTGCCCTCGCTGTGGTGATCCGGTGCCCGAGCGGCGCGAGCTCGAGGACGGGGCCGTCGACCCGCTTCGGCCGGGTGCCGAGGTCGAACTCTGTGATGGCTGTTACTTCGACGATTTCGAGTTTATCGACGCGCCGGATCGTATCGACGTGCGTGTCTGTGCCCAGTGTGGGGCCGTCCACCGTGGCCGGCGATGGGTCGACGTCGGGGCGGACGATTACACCGATATCGCGATCGAGGAGGTGAGCGACGCGCTCGCCGTTCACGTCGACGTCGACGACGTTACCTGGCAGGTCGAACCGGAGGAGGTCGGCCTGAACACCGTTAGGATGCACTGCTATTTCACGGGCGTCGTCCGTGACACGCCGGTCGAAGAACAGGTGATGATCCCGGTGAAAATCGCCCGCCAGACCTGTACCCGGTGTGGTCGAATCGCCGGCGATTACTACGCGAGCATCGTCCAGATTCGGGCCCAGGGGCGAACGCCCACAACGGAGGAACTGGACCGTGCGAAGGTGATCTCCGAGCGAATCGTCGCGGATATGGAGGCGACGGGCGACCGGAACGCGTTCATCACCGAAACCACCGAAACCGACGACGGCCTCAACATGCGGGTGTCGACGAACAAAATCGGCAAGAAAATCGCGAACAAGATGGTCGAGGAGTTCGGCGGCACCGTCACCGACGCCGAAACGCTCGTCACCGAGGACGAAGACGGCAACGGCGTCTATCGCGTCACGTTCGCCGTTCGACTCCCGCCGTACGTCCCTGGGGACGTCATCGACCTCGAGGACGACGACGATGGCCCGGTGATGGTCACCAGTGCACGCGGCAATCTGAAGGGGATTCGGCTTCGAACAGGCGAGCGCTACGAGGCGAGTTACGAGGACGGGAACGACCCGCCTGCCCGAAAGCTCGGTGACCGTGAGGACGCCCTCGAGGCGACGGTCGTCACGGTCGAAGACGACCACTCGATACAGGTGCTCGATCCGGAGACCTACCAGGCGAAAACGATCGCCAGGCCCGAGTACGCCGATCCCGAGGCAGACACCGTTCCGGTGCTCAAAAGCCGCGCCGGACTCCACATCCTCCCGGAAGCCGATGCCTGAGGACCCGCTTGCCGTCGTCGTCGACGCCCATCGAACCGAGATCGCGATCGCGGCGCTCCGTGCAGAGGGTGTCTACGACGACGACCGACGGGTGCGCGAGTACACCGAAGACACCGTCGCTATCCCGGTGCTCGAGGCCCCGACGACCACGGTCGTCCGCGAGGTGATCCGACAGGTCGACCCCGAGTATCGAACGCGAACGCTCACCGACCACCTCCGGGAGCGGGGGTGGAGTGACGCTGCCCTCGAG
>PUKM01000022.1 GCA_003552325.1 Natrialbaceae archaeon
ACTGGCACACCCTCGAGCAGATATGCTCACCCTCGCAGGGTTCGCGGAGCGGTTTCGTGCCCATCCCGTCGCCGCGACGATCGAACTCGGGAGTTTGCTGGGCTGTTTCGCCCTGCTGGGTGCCACGGTCGCGGCCATCGCGAGTGGTCCCCCGATGGGCACGCTCGCGGCGGACTGGCTCTGGCTCGCGATCATCGTTTTTGGCGGTTTTTTCGTCGTCTTCTGGACCCTGCTCGTGCCGTTGTACGAGCGGACGCTGCTGTGATGAGGCGAACGGGAGGAATGCTGGCGACCAGATTAGTCGTCCGCGGCGTACGCCGTCCTGTCCTGAGCCAACTCACTCGAGACGAGCCAGCCGTCTTCGTTCGCTCGAGCGCCGACCTCGGGTTGGAAGACCCACGCACAGAGGACGAGGATGGGAATCATGGAGACGCCGACGATGGCGTAGCCCACGTGGAGGTTCGGCAGGAACGGGGCCGAGAACGCGAGCGGATAGACGACGCCACCCACGGTACCGACGCCGCCGACGACGCCGGCGACGCTGCCCGAATTGTCCGGAAACATGGCGGGGACTTGTGCGAAGATGGCCCCTTCGGAGAACGCACAGCCGAGGCCGACGAGGAATCCGGCGGCGACGGCGATGTAGATGTTGCCGGTGAGTCCGGCAAGCGTCATCCCGAACATCGTCAGGACGACGAAGACGAGCGTCGCGAACGTCCACTGATCGCGGTAGCGCCCTTCGAACCAGGGGAGGAGGGTAATCTCTTTGCGGGCAACGAGATCGCTGATGTAGCCACCAAAGGGCCTGAGCAGGCCTGCGGCGATGGAGAACGTCGCGGCGAACGTCGCGGCGATGACGAGATCACCCTGGCCAAACCCCTCACGATAGTACGTACCGAGCCAGCCGTTCATCGCGAGCTCGAGGCCGAAGGTCATGATGTAGGCCACTGAGAGGACGACGGCTCCGTAGCGGGTGGCGATGAACAGGAACTGTTTGAACCCGGCACCCTGTTTCGTTGCGAGGCGCTTTTGTTCGCTTTTCGCGGGTTCGCCGTAGATGTAGTAAATCACGCCGAGGACGATGGCGAGGACACCCGTATAAAAGAAGGCCGCGCGCCAGTTCGTCGCGAAGAGTGGATCGCTGTAGCCGTCACCGAAGATCCGCGGGAGGGTAAAGTACGCCCCGAGGCCGGCCCCGGCGTTCCCGATGCCGGCGAAGACCCCCTCTGCCGTGCCGAGTTGTTCCTCCTCGAACCACTCGGAGACGTGCTGGATGCCGATGACGAACGTGATCCCGGCCAGGGAGGCGATGATCCGTGAGCCCATGAATACCTCGTAGCTCTGTGCGAAAGCACTGATGATCGAGAAGCAGCCGACGACGACGAGCGTCCAGCTCGCGGTCACGGGTGCCCCGTATCGGTCGGTGAGCGGCCCAATGATGAGTCGTCCCACCGGGACGGCGACGATGGCGGCGCTGGCGACGATCCCCAATTGCGCCACCGAGAGCCCGAACGTTTCGGCGATTTCGCCCGTGTACGGGGCGAACGAAAACCAGATGACGAACCCGAGATTGAACATGGCTGTCGCCAACACCAGGGTCCGCCACTTCCCGTGTATCATGCCACCACCGAAGAGACTAGCCCGCCTGGAGCGTCACACTCGAGCGACACCAGGACGGTCGCCACGGCTCGCTCCCCGTTTCCTGGCCGTTCGTTCCTCTTTCCCCGACGCAGTGGCTGGGCCCGGAACATTCTCACACCCTCTGGCTAGGAACGTGTGGAGCATAAACGCCATCATCGACGAACGGTCGGTGGCTGGTACCACTGCTCACCCGACAGACTTTCGGTGGGCTGACTGGACACGACTGCTCCCTCGAGAACGACCGTGTCGTCATCGACCCACGCCCAAAGCCACGGGCTTCCGCCTCAAATCGCTGGTGAGACCGTCCCAGTTTGCACACAGGTCACCGACACAGTTGGTGAAGCGGGCCACGGCGGCCGCTCTCGCTCACCGGAAGTAGTCGTCGTCCTCGAACGGCTCGTCCTCTCCATCGACGCCGAGGACGTCGAGCGCCGTCACCTCAGCACCCGTCTCGAGCAGCCCTGCGACGCTCGGTTCCGTCCGGCCGTTGTCGCCGCTGATGAGTTCCTTGATGTAGAGCCCACCCTCGCCGTGGACTCGAATCTGTGCCCGCGTGGGCTCGAGCAACTCGCCGTCGATATCGTACACCGTTCGCTCGCGGGTGAGGTTTGCCCGACGGTGGTCCACTCGCTCCGGTGTGTACTGCTCGACGGTGGTTCCCTCGAGTGCCTCGAGTGCCGCTCGAAAGGTGTCCTCGTCCACAGGGGACGCGAGACGAACGTCCGCCCGGTACTGTTTACTCGCGTCGAGTTCCTTGACCCGCTCGACCATCTCGTGGGTCGCCAGTCGAAGGCCTTCGACCTCGACGGCACCGTCGGCCGCGTCGTTGATCGCCACCTCGAGCGCCTCGACGTCCGGCGTCCGGCGGGTGGGTCGCTTCACCTCGAGGACGAACGGTCGTCCCGCCCCGAGCATCAGGGCGTCGACGTCTTCGCGACCCGCGCCGTGGAAGGTCCCCTCGTCGCCGTCCATCGCGTCGACGACGTGCGGGCGGACGACCTGTTCGACGCTCACGTCGTAGAGATAGCCCGACCCGTCACAGTAGGTGCAGGGTTCTTCGCCGTCGTCGCCGAGTTGGGCGCCACTCCCGCCACACTC
>PUKM01000213.1 GCA_003552325.1 Natrialbaceae archaeon
AGGGGCCAGGAGTTGTGAAGAGGCCCGGGCAGTTGCGCCAGGACCAGGCCGGAGGAAAAACCGGGCCAGGTTCTCACCAGGGGCCAGCCCGGACGTGGACCAGGGGGCCAGCAGTTGCAGCACGTGGGCCCGGGGCCAGGACTTGCCGACCAGGAGGAGCCCAAAACGGGCCAGCGGGCCCAGTTGTGCCGGAGCGCGGGGTCGTGTTAATAACTCGGGTACGTGGAAACCGGCCAGGCAGCCAAAACCCGGGAAGCCGACCGGACCCGAGGGGGGCCGGAGGAGAAAAACCAGGGGCAAAAGGGCCTCAGCGCTTGAACCCAGGACCCTTGAGGGCCGGCAGGCGCTTCACGGGGGCAGCCTTGTGCCCTCAGCCGTTATACCTTCCAGCCTTGCCGGTATTTTCAGCCGGGACCAGGGGCGCCGGTTCCCCCGAGGGGGCGATGTTATCAACGTCAACAGGCCCGAGGCCCCGAGGTTAAGGCCAGGGGCAGGGTCGCCGGAGGTAAAGCCCAGGAGCGGCCAGGATTTAAAGGCAATACATGAGCCCAAAACCCAGAATGCTCGAGGGGGTACGCAAAAAGGCCGGCGGGTTTTAACTCAAGGGGGATCCCAGGAGGCAGGACCGGATACCCGGGAAAGTTAGCTGTTAAAGTATCAACTAAAAACCGCGAATGCTCGAGGGGTCAAGTTAATTTAAAACCACCCAGGACCTGGCCGGGATTTAAGGCGGGGGGTTTTAATGTTTATTGGATTCGGATTGGATTCGGATTCGGATTGGATTGGATTACGGGGACATATGCGATCAGGCGATAGCAACCGATATCATATGATATCAAGTTAAGGGCAGGAAACCCGGCAACGCCCATGATTAAAGGGCTCACGGGGTTCACAGGGGCGGGGATTAGCAGGAAAACCGGATATCAATTGCAAGCAGTTGATATCAACCGATATCAGAAAAGAGCAGGAGGCGGCACCCGTGAATATAAAAACTATGCGGTTAGACGAAATAAACCCGGCACCGTATAATCCCAGGAAGCAGATGCGCCCGGGAGACCCGGGATACGAGCGGATCCGGGCCAGCCTGGAGAACTACGGCCTGGTTGAGCCGTTAATATTTAACAAAACCACGGGCAACCTGGTCGGCGGCCACCAGAGATACCAGATCCTGCAGGATTTAGGATATAAAAGCGCCCCGGTTAGTATAGTAGAGCTGGACCAGGACCGGGAAAAGGCGCTGAACATAACGCTGAACCGGGCCCAGGGCGAATGGGACCAGGAGCAGCTGGACAATTTAGTTAAAGAACTCGACGCCGCGGGCCAGGCGGAAGCGGCAACCTTTAACCGGCAGGAGATCGATGACATATTACTCAAGATTAAGGTGGACCAGGACCGGGAGGATTACCAGGAGGCGGACTACCAGGCGTTAATGGGCCAGGCGGTAGAGCGCCCGGACCAGGCGCCAAGCGATCAGCGGGTCGTTATCACCCTGAGAGCCGGGCCGGAGGTATTAGACACCGCGGCCATTAAGGAGCTCCGGGCCCGGTGGAGCCACCTGGGGGTCGAAGTAGACGTTAAGAAGGGGGGCGGCGGACATTAAAGGCGTATATGCACGGGCGGACCAGGAGAACGCCGCGGGTCGCCTGGCGGTTTTAAAGGATTTACAGGAAAAGGACCTGGATGAAAAGGCCGCGATCAGCCGGGCGATCATCCAGGAGGCAGTAAAGAGCGCGGGTCGGCCGGCGGTAGCATACAGCGGGGGCCGGGACAGCACCGTTCTGCTTAAATTAGTTTTAGAGGAGGATCCAGCCGCCCTGGTTGTGCATAACAACACCGGGCTCGGGGCCACGGAAACTCTTGAGTTTATTCGCCGGCACGTTCAGCGGTTAGGGATCCGGGACAATTACCGGGAAACCCAGGCTGATGACGCGGTTACGATGTGGCAGGAGAAAGGATATTACCCGATTTTAAGCAAGCGGGGATTTACGGGGGCTAAAAAGAGGGACCCGGGCCTGCGGATCAGCCCGGTCCAGTGCTGTTACCAGCTAAAAGAAAAATATTCTAATACCGTTTTTAGCACCGAGGGGGTCGGGGTTGTGTTTTGGGGCAACCGGGCCGCGGAATCGATGCGCCGCCGGATGACTTTTATCGACAACGGCTACTTGTTTAAGCCGAAAAAATACCCGTGGCACCAGGGATACCCGTTACAGCACTGGCTCGACTCAGACATTTTAGAGTTTTTAGAGCAGGAGGTGCCCGGATACCCGGACCCGGCGGGCGGGTTAGAGACCGGCTGCGAATGTTGCGGCACCGATCTCACGTTTTGGCCGAATAATTTAAGCCGGTTATACCAGCGGGACCGGGAGCGGTGGGAATTTTACATGCGGGCCGGGTTCGCAGAACAAATAATGCGGATAAAAGGCATACCGGGCAAGCCGGAGGATATAATCACGGCCAGGCCGGAGGCCCTGCTGCATATAAGAAGGGGCGGGGGCGGTGTTCCTAAAGGTTAAGAGGGTCGAGGACCCGGAGGTTATAGAGGATTGCCGGAGGGAGCGCTGCGAAATATGCGGCGCACCGGCGCACGGGAGGCCGCACCATATAATAACGGTCGGCGCCGGCGGGCCGGACATACCCGAAAACCTTATACAGCTATGCTGGCGCTGCCATTACGGGGACCTGCCGGCGGGCAAGTTAAGGCGCGGGCGGTTATTTAAGCAGGTAGCAAGGCGGCTCG
>PUKM01000169.1 GCA_003552325.1 Natrialbaceae archaeon
AGCGGCCCGAACGGCCGAAGGGACCGGACTCGAGGAGATTCCGCTCGAGGTGATTCGAGAGAGCGTTCCGGAAGCGAAATCAGCGCTCAGACAACAGACGATCGACCGACTACCGCAGCACCAACAGACCCTGTACGAAATCATCAGTGAGGCCGGCGAAATCGACCCCGGAACGCTGTACGATCGGTACACGGCCGAGGTGACGACGCCGAAAAGCCGCCGGATGGTGCGGAACTATCTCTCGAAACTCGAGCAGTACAACCTGATCGTCGCGGAAGGGCGAACCCGTGGGCGGCTGTATCGCCTGGCGGAGTCAGCTGCCGACTGACGCCGTGCGGTTCGCCGTGTGTCCCTGAGTGCTGGATCAGGAGTCGCCTTTTGTGTCCCCATCGTTTTCGTCCCCACCGTCGTCGTCGCTACCACTTTCGCCGTCAGTCGTTTCGTTGATCCCGCCATCATCGTCATCGGCAATTTCGTCGTCCGACCCCCCGTCTTCACCGTCGGCGCCTCCATCCCCGGTCGAGTCGGCGGGTACGATCCACTCGATTTCGAACTCGAGTTCGTACTCGACCCCATCGTCTTCGTCTTCCCGTTCGACCTCGATCTCGAACTCCACGTCCCCGGACGGGGCTGGAATCGTCGCCGACTGGGTCCCGTGCTCGATAGTCAACTCCTCACCCACCTCTCCGAGGGCATCCGCGATCGCCGAGAGGTCAGCGGCAACGTCAGTCAGGGGCTGTTCGACTGTTATCTCGAAGAGTTCATCGTCGGACATCACACGAATCTTTGCCAACTGCTCCAATAAAAGATTGGACGACCACACTCGATCGATGACGACCGACAGTCTCATTTCCCCCACTCGAGCATATGCGGGTATGCTGGTGACGCTCGAGGGCCTGGACGGAACGGGGAAAACGACGGTGTGGGAAGCGCTTCAGGACACCTACCCGGGGGCGACGTTTACCCGTGAACCGACGTCCGGGAAGACTGGATCGTGGTACGGCGACGCTGTCTACCGATCGATTGCCGATGACGATGCCGACCCACTGGCAGAACTGTTTCTGTACACCGCCGATCACGCAGACCACCTCACTCGAGTGATCGAACCCGCCCTCGAGCGCGGCGAACTGGTCATCTCCGATCGGTACGCCGACTCCCGGTACGCCTACCAGGGGGCCACGCTCGAGGGGCGGATCACCCGCCCGATGGAGTACATCATGGGTATCCACCGAGCGTTCACCATCGAGCCCGATTTGACGATCTACCTCGATTTAGACCCCGAGACGGCCGCGGCACGCGCCGGGGCGACCAATAAGTTCGAACACGCCACCTACCTCGAGCGTGTCCGGGAGAACTACGACCGGTTGCTGACGAACGAGCCCAACCGCTTCGTCCGTGTCGACGCCAGCCAGCCACCGGAAGTCGTTCTCGACCAGGTCGAAGCAGTGCTCGAGAACCACCTCGAGTCAGCGCGCTAATCGACCGTATCGGGGAGTTCGACGTCGTCCGGGTGAGGCATCCAGAAGACGTCGATCGTGTACCCGAGCACTACGGGCATCGCGATGACAACCACGAACACGATCTCCTGTGAGCCGAGATTTGGACCGAGCCCGAGGGCTCCCGAGAAGAAGAGCATCGAGAAAAACAGCGCGACAGGGATCAAGAACACGACGTACACGATCGTCCCCCACCACGTATCGAGGCGAATACGGAAAAACCGGGTCGCGACGGCGGCAAAAGCCGTGTGCAACCCGAGGATAATGAGGAGACTGACCGCGTCGACAATCGACACCATGTGTACTGGTTCGGCTGCACGCTCTTTGGGTTGTCGGAAGCGGCGGGGCGCTCAGCCAGCGTCGTGATCTCGAGCAACGACCGGTCGTTCCCTCCCAGGTGACTCCTCGGACGCCTCACAGGCCCTAGTACCCTAGCCCCCACCCATGCATCCGCGGTTCGTTCCGGTGATTTGGGCTGAAATCAGAACCACTTTCACACCCCGCTGTGAGGGGGTTGCCATGCACCAACTCATCGAGGAACGGGGGCTCGAGGAGACCGACGTGGACGAAGAAACCGCGGTCGCCCTGTATCGAGACCTCGTTCGGACACGGCGCTTCGACGAGCGCGCACTGGCCCTCCAGCGGCGCGGCTGGATGAGCGGCTATCCACCCTATAAGGGTCAGGAAGCCTCACAGGTGGGGGCCGCACACGCACTCACCGATGAGGACTGGATCGTCCCAACGTACCGCTCGAACGCCCTCCAGATCGCCCACGGAGTTCCGATGAGCGACATCTTTCTTTTCCGGCGGGGCTACCCGGAGTACCGCTCCGACCACGACCTCAACGTCTTCCCACAGGCCGTCCCAATTGCGACACAGATACCCCACGCTGCGGGGCTGGGAATGGCGAGGAATTACACCGACGGCGAGGAGGCCATCCTCTGTTATTTCGGTGACGGAGCCACGAGCGAAGGTGACTTCCACGAGGGCCTCAACTTCGCGGGCGTCTTCGACGCCCCAGTCGTCTTCTTCTGTGAGAACAACGACTGGGCCATCTCCCTCCCTCGAGAACGCCAGACGGCGAGTGCGACGATCGCCCAGAAGGCCGAAGCCTACGGCTTCAGCGGGCTCCAGGTCGATGGCAACGACCCGTTGGCCGTCCTCGAGGCCACCGAAAAGGGACTCGAGCACGCACGCGAGGGCGAGCCGGTCCTCATCGAGAGTCTGACCTACCGCCAGGGGGCCCACACGACGAGCGATGACCCATCTCGGTATCGCGACGAGCGCGAGGACCTCCCCGCGTGGCGAACCGCCGATCCGCTCGAGCGGTACGAGGCGTACCTGCGGGAACAGGGCGTGCTGGACGACGACCTGTGTGACACGATCAGTGAAGAGACCGAAGCCGAACTCGAGGACGCCATCGAGACCGCCGAGTCGACCCCGGCACCCGACCCGTCGGACGTCTTCGATCCAGTCTACAGCGAACCGACGCCACGACTGCGCGAACAGCAAGTGTGGCTCGAGGGGTTCCTCGAGGACCACGACGTCCAGGACCTCGAGCACTGAGGCTCCCTGTGTTCGCGGCCGACACTGCGTACCCACCGAATCGGCCGGGACGGCGTGTGCCGCGACGTGGCACCGCCGGCACACGGGGGAGGGCTGGGGGCTCCCTTGAGTGCGGACATTGGCTTTTGGGGGAGCGACCTCGCTCGACGACCATCGTGAGCCCCGCGAGTCGGGTGCAAATGGAGTAGAGTTTCTTGCCGATCCACCTCAGTCGTCCATCGCGATGTAGGTCTTCGTATCCATCACCCCCTCGAGGCCCTGGATACCCGAGGACACCACCTCGAGGACGCCATACACTTCCTCGGTATCCACCTCGGCGATGATGTCGTAGTTCCCCGCCACGATATGGGCGTCCGTCACGCTCTCGAGGTCACGAATCCCCGACAGGAGTCCTTCGGATTTCCCAGCGGCCGTCTTCACCATGATGAACGCGTGAACCATCTCGGAGGTGTGGTACTCCATGACACGACTAAAGTGTTTGCCTCATCGGGTGTCACCCCATCCGAACTCTCCACACTGACGAGGTCTGTGACAGGGTAACATTATTCAAGGGTGCCAGCGTACCCCCTGCCATGCGGTTTGTCATCATTGGCGCCGGCCGGGTAGGGCTCAGGACGGCCCGCGTCCTGCGCGAGGAAGGCCACGACGTGACGCTCATCGAACGCGACGAGTCGAAGGTGAGACGTGCCCGGAGCCAGGAGTTCGAGGTTATCCAGGGCGATGGCTCCCGGGAACCACTCCTCGAGGAGGCGGGCATCGCCGATGCCGACGCGCTAGGCGCACTGACTGGCGACCTCAACGTCAACTTCGCGGCGTGTATGATCGCCAACCACCACGGCTGTCGAACGATCATGCGTATCGACGAGGACTACCGCGAGAACATCTACCGCAAGTATGCAAACGAAGTCGACGAGGTGATCTACCCCGAACGCCTGGGCGCGATGGGCGCGAAAAACGCACTCCTTGGCGGAACGATCCGGGCCATTGCGGATATCGCCCAACACCTTCAGGTCGTCGAGCTGACGATCACCAAGAGCGCTCCCGTCGCGGGCTACACGATCAGTGAACTCGAGTTGCCCGCAGACGCCCGCCTCCTGGCGTTTGGAAAGGCAGACGGCGAACTCGCCATCCCCACGGGCGACGAATCACTCGAGGTCGGCGATCGGTTGGTCGTCCTCGCGGATTTCGACGTCCTGAGTGACGTCCGCCAGATTCTGGTCGGCGAGCCAACCGACCCGCGACTGATCACCGACGGCGGCGTCGTCGAGGCCCGGGCCGAAGCCGCCGGGGTCGACTGGCATCGAACGGCAGCGAGCCGACGCCAGCGGCGGAACGACGAGGAAACGAGCACTGACGATGCACCCGAACTCGAGCACGGAGGGCACTGAGATGGTTACCGCGTTCATCATGATCAAGGCAAACACGGGCGAGGCGGATCGACTCCGAAGCGACATCGAAGCGATCGAGGGCGTCACCTCGGCACATATCGTCGCGGGCGACGTGGACATCATCGCGAAGGCCACCGTCGACACCCCGGCCGCGGTGAAAGACATCGCTGCGACGAGAATACAAGGAATCGACGGCGTCGAGGGAACCCAGACGTACATCGCAATGGACTGAGTACTGGTTCAGTGTCCGACGGTGGAAGAGCGCTCGAGAGACGTCATCTAGGAACGCCACTCGAGTCGCCCCCTACCGCTCGAGTGATACCCAGAGAAAGCGACGGTGGTGAGCAGGGATGGGACGCTTACAGCTGCGGCCCACCACCGCCCGAGTTCGAATCGATATCGCCGTCGGCCTCCCCGGCGGCCTCTTGGCCTGCCTGCAGTGCCCCCTCGAGCAACGTCGCTGCCGGGCCCCGATAGTCGTACCCGGGGATGATACCCTGTGCGTACGTTCCCTCCACGTACTCGATCACCGTCTTCGCGTCGTCGACACCCTCCCGTGCGTTCCAGGCCACGTACTCGAGGGTCACCGTGACCTCACCCGCCTCGAGGTCGCGTTCGACCACTGGGGACTCGTGTGTGCTCGTTTGAGCCACCGAAAACGTATCCTCGAGTCGTCGCTCGAGGGTGTCGAACCAGCCGTCTTCGACGACACGCGCAACGTGATCGTCGGTGACCGCGCCGAGTGTCGGGACCGTGACGACGACGGTGAACGCTCCGTCTCGAGGACCCTCGGCGGGGTTCGCGGTCACGTCGGTCTCGAACACAGTAGTCTCGAGCGCGTAGCTCCTCTCATCTCGTTGGGTAAATGCGTCGTGTGCCTCGAAGGCGGTGGCGACGGGGGCCGGAAGGTCGGTCATACAAGCTGTTAGGGGGTGTCAAAAATGGATGTTCCGTTCCGCGAATCGCGACGTCGAGCTGCGTGAGGGCGTCACACGAGGTGACACTGGACGCCAGTACACAAAGTGGGCGAGTGGTTGGTAGATGCGTGTAGCCCACGGAATGGTTGCTGAATGCACAGCATAACTACAGGATCGACCCGCGTCGTCCGACGGCATGGCCCCCGACAGACACGCCGTCGAAAAACGCCGCTTTGCCCGCCTGCTCGGGCTCGACGACGCGGCCGGATTCGGCCTCCCGATCGGTGTCGACACACGAGAGGACTCACACGATCAACCGACGCGAACGGACGGAGACGTCGACCACGAGATGGACGGTTTTACTGGCAAATCGTGAGCCGACGACCGTCTGCGCTCGAGGACGAACCCAGCCAATATGAAGTAACGAACCATTCTTGAACAGCTCCCCCAATGAAAGCGCTTACTCGAGGTTTCGCTCACCAAGGAACGACTCGAGTGCCGTGGCGACTTCTTCGAACCCTTTGACGGTGAGCCCATCGGTCGTCGCGAAGACGCCTTCACGGTCGGTTGTCACGCGAATCAAAAACCCGTTGTCGAAGACCCGAATCGTGTAGTTGTAATCGCCGAGTTCTGACCCCTCGTAGGCGGTCTGGGTCGTCTTGAATCCACGCCACTCGTGACCGATGAAACTGGTGAGGTCGGCGTCGCGTTCTAAATCCTCGCGCAAGTACAGCTGTTCGTAGTCATCGCGCGTGAAATACGTCACCGATCGAAGGCTGTCGCCAACAGCTGTCCGACAGGTGGTGACGATTTTCGAGGCGGCTTCGTCAGTGAGCAAACCAGTTGCCATACAGAGGAAGGATGCTCCGACCGCTTAAATGGCGCGGCGGAGCTCCCACGAAGCGGGTCAGTCGTCAGTTCTTTTCGACGCATCGCTAACTGTTGGTTTCCACTGTCACGCAACTGTACCACTCCCTCATTCACCAGAAAGATCAGCAGATACTAAGCCCAGTCAGTCGAGGCACAGACAAGATCAAAAGACCATGCCAGACCCATCACCATCGGATGATGAACTGGAATGCCGACGCTCAACTATCAGCGACGAACTCGAGGTCCCCGAGGAACCACCAGATCCAGAAACGACCGATCACGTCCTTCCGGATGACGACCTCGTCTATCCGACGTTTACATTCGACTCGGGCGCAATTGACGAAGGCGGCACGTTCGACCTCGAGCAGGCCTGTGACCGCGAGACGATGCGTGACTGGCTCGAGGCACTCGCTGGCGGGATGGCCAGCCACGACGTTGGCGTCGAGACACCCGAGGAAATGGCCATTTTCGGTGTCGGTGCCAGCGGGGTTTCGATGGCCTTCGAGACCGAGCCTGAGGCGGAGCAGACAGGAACGCTCGAGGTGACGTTCTCGTTGCCGGCGAAAGTCGTCGCGTTCAGTGACGATCCGACGGATCGACGGGCCGGCGCTCGGGGAGGATCGGGGTTCGTCCCGTTGGCGATGCTCGAGAGTGATCGCGATCCATCCTCGTTTCGGTGTTATAACTGGATCGACGATCCGTTCGAGGGGGAGTGAGTGGCCTCGTACTGTCGGCTGTACGTCGTTTAAGAATCTCGCCTATCCGGGTGGCGAGAAATGTTACACAGTTGCAGCCAACAGTATCACGCAGTGGCGTCGAATCCCGCATCCTCGATCGCCTCGACGACGGCCGCGGTCTCGACGTCGCCCTCGATCACGACGGAATCGGTTTCGTTATTCGCTGTAACCGATTCGACGCCCTCGAGGTCGTTGACTGCCGATTCGACGGTCGATTCACAGCCGCCACAGTTCATGCCGGTTACCGTCAGTTGCTGGCTCATACGCACAATTAGTGGGAGCGTCATTTGTGTGTTTCCTCCGAGCGACCGCATTCGTCCGAGACCCAAAAGCAGATGTACCGTCGGGGGTTATGCTTGCTCGTCAGGATGTCTCGAAGCCCGTCTCTCCCAGATACCCCAAAGCGCGAGATCGATACCGATCTCCCCGACGACGAGCGACTCGAGGCGCTTCTCGAACATTTCGAGGAAGTCGCCATGGCGAACGAGCAACTCGCGAGTCAACTCGATGCTGCGCGTGAGCGCCGATCACAACTCAAGGCGCAAGCCACCCGGACCGAACGGGAAAACGAGGTGCTCAAGAGTTCCTCGCTGTATCTCGCCACCGTCGAAGATCTCATCGAGACCGAAGTAATCGTCAAACAACACGGCAACAACCAGGAGGTCCTCACGGAGGTCTCACCACAGTTCGCCGAGCGGATCGAACCGGGTGACCGTGTTGCCGTCAACGATTCGTTCGGGATTCAACGGATCCTCTCAGCGGAGACGGATGCCCGCGCACAGACGGTGGAAATTACGGCCAAACCCGACGTCACCTACGCGGATATCGGCGGGATCGACGAGCAGGTTCGTGAAGTCCGTGAAGCCGTCGAACAACCGCTCGCCCAGCCAGAGCTGTTCGAGGAAGTCGGGATCGACCCCCCCGCTGGGGTCCTCCTGTACGGCCCACCCGGCACGGGAAAAACCATGCTGGCGAAAGCCGTCGCCAACCAGACCGACGCCACCTTCATCAAGATGGCCGGTTCCGAACTCGTCAGAAAGTTCATCGGCGAGGGTTCGAGGCTCGTGCGCGATCTGTTCGAGATGGCTCGAGAGCGCGAACCCGCCGTCATTTTCATCGACGAAATCGACGCGATCGCCGCCCGACGAACGGAGTCGAAGACCTCCGGTGATGCCGAAGTCCAGCGGACGATGATGCAACTGCTGAGCGAGATGGATGGCTTCGACGAACGGGGAGACATCCGCATTATCGCCGCGACGAACCGGTTTGATATGCTGGATAACGCCATCTTGCGCCCCGGCCGGTTCGACCGCCTGATCGAGGTCCCCGAACCGGACGAAGCCGGCCGTGAGAAGATTTTCGAGATTCACACACGAGCGATGAGCGTCGAAGAGGACGTCGACTTCGCTGAACTCGCCGCCGAGACACCCGGCTTTTCGGGTGCCGAGATCGAGTCCGTCGCCACCGAGGCCGGCATGTTTGCCATCCGCAATGGCCGAACGACCGTCACGCAGGCCGATTTCGAGGCCGCCCTCGAGAAGATCGAGGCTGGTGATGCCGAAATTATCACCTCGGCGAACTACTTTTTCGATTGACTGCGGCCGGGAGAGACCGCAAGTCCTTACGCCTGTCATCGCCGACGAAGAGCTATGTCCACGATTCGGATCGTCTGGGGAACAGCCACGCAGCCAACGAAAATGGCTGCCTACGACGCCGCGCTGTCCGACGCCGGAATTGAAAACTACAATCTCGTTACCGTCTCATCCGTTATTCCAACCAACGTGAGGGTCGAGGCAGTAGGGACGGCACCGGATCTGGGGCCGGTCGGGAATCGCCTGACGGTCGTCGAGGCGCGCGCCACGGTTTCGGGTACCGGAACCGCGAGTGCCTCGCTTGCCTGGGCCACGTCCGACGGGGGGGCCGGCCCCGGACTATTTTACGAAGTTGGCGGGGAACTCGAGCCTGAAACCGCCCAATCGCGGGTGCTCGAGGGACTCGAGGCCGGCATGGGACTGCGTGAGTGGTCCTTCGATGAGCCATCGGTGCGAACTGAATCAATCGAGGGGCGTTCAGGTGGGTACGCAGCTGCTGTTGTTGTGGCCGTTTACGGTGACAGCGAGCCGATTTGTTGACGCGTTCGCTCGTGAGCGGGTGACCGAGTAGTGGGTTTAGGCGCTTCCACACGAAGCGTGGACAGGCCGGGTCCCGTCAGGAGGGTACAGACAAATGGTATGTCGCTGTATCGAATCCGACCAGCGGGATTCACACCGAAGCGAGTGTCTTCCTCCTCGATGCTGGCAACGGACAGGAGTGAGAGACGTCCGTTGGGGACTCGCTTCAGTTGATCGTCGTGTGCACCGACTCCTCGTTGAGTGCCAGGTTCGCCGCGATTTCGGCATTACGCATCGCGTACTGGGCCGTCTGCTCGAGGCTCACGAGCACTTCACGGACCTGCAAGAGGTCCTCGTTCGGCATTTCCGGCAGGTCAGCCAGGATTTCACGTTCCCGGTTGGCGATTTTGTGAAAGAGTTCCCTGGCTTCGATCGTTTTGTCGTAATCGCGTTCGACGGCGGATTCGACGGCGAGGGCCGTGATCGCGTTGACGTCTTCGGTCAGTTCACGGATATCGCGCATGACCGACGTGTCGACGTTGAGCGTATGCCCCTCGGTTTCCATAACGATGTCGGCGATGTCTTCGGCGTTGTCCGCCGTCAACTCGAGGTTCTTCGCGATCGACCGGTAGCCAATGAGCGGAAAGCCCGACTCGAGGCCGACGGCCCGGGCGAGGTTCGGATTCTGGTAGGAGGTGAAGATGAGACGCAAGAGGAGGACGAAGATCTTGTTCGCCTGTCGTTCCCGGTTGAGCGCCCGTTGGGCGAGGTCGGGGTTGCCGTGGGCGAGCGCCTTGATGCCTTCCTCACGCATCGTCCGGCCGGTTCGCTCGAGTCGCTCGAGGAGGTTGTCGAGCGTGAAATCCTCGGGGTCGACCGAACAGCGGATCGAGATACTCTCAGGCGTCTCCTCGATAACGCCGAGGCCCATGAGTTGGGTTTCCGCCCGGTAGACGGCGTTGATGTGTGCGGACTCGAGGGCGCCGTCGCCACACTCGATCTTGATGACTCGGCGCCCGAGGACGTACTGGGCGACGATTGCCCGTTCGACGGAGTCAGCGTCGAGTTTGTCAGTGTGGATGATCGCTTCGGTCTCTTCGAAACTGGCCGATTCCGGTAACACGGTGAGCGTGCCTTTTCCGCCCATTCTGAGCGAAACTTCGTCCCCCTTTTCGACGCCGTGTTCGCTGGCCCACTCCGCCGGGAGGGTCATCGCCAGCGTCGACGGGCCGAGCCGTTGTACTTTCCGCGTCTCCATGAGCCGTGATAGGGTCGGTCACACCTTAGTCTTGACTATACATCCATTATTCGTTTGAAATTGTTTATGGTCCCTAGTTCATCGTGGGAACTGCAGGGGAGCCTAATATGGTGTACTCGAGGTGGAGCAACAACCGCGACAGACGGCGGCTAGAAGAGATCCTCGAAGGACTGGACGCGATAGTCCCCGAGGACGCACTGCCCACGTCGGTCGTGACCGACCCGCTCGACGTGAATCGCGTCGAGGCCCGCGTTCCAGGCCGCCCCGACGTCGTTTGCGCCGTCACCGGCGAGGACGCCCCGGTGGCTCCTCCGACGAACGCCGAGATCGTTCATCACGAGTTCGACCGGGCCGGGATCGGGTTTCCAGCCGGTCTCGTCCGTACAACAGAGGATGGTGTCGAACCAGTCTCGGATGTCCAACCGATCGAGGACGGGGTCGGCCAAGAACTGCTGACAGTGGGTCACGAGCGCGACTGGTGTCTCGAGATCGGCAACGAAGGCCGCGTCCTCGTGGAGATAGGTTCGTTCGGCGCGTCGACGTGGATTCTCTTCGGCGTGGAACGCTGGCCAGAACACCTGTGGATCGATTCCCCAGGCCCGGAGCTGGGCGTTTCGAGAGCCAGTTAGCCCGTTCCAGAGAATGTCGGCCTCCTGATCGGTGAACTCACGACCGAGTCGCGAGCCAACACGGTCGAACACCGACCGCGTGTACGACCACTCGACGTCGATCAGCGTGCCGTCGAGGTCGAGCACCCAGAAGTCATAGTCGCCGTCCATGTGGAGCCGATAGTTACGCCTCGAGGTGGAAAGACGTGTCGGTCACACGTTCAGTGGTGATGTACAGGGGATGCCAGTCGTTACCTGGACGACGGATCCACGCGTGCGACTGACAGCACAGCTAGAACCCTCGAGTTCGACCGGGCCTGCCGGCCTCCTCGAGATAGTCTTGAGGGTTTCCGACGAGAGTCGCCTCGGGGAGACAGCACAGATTTAAGCGTTCCGACTCACCATGTTAGCTATGGACGACGCCGACACGGTGTACGACGGGAGCGACCACTCCCCCGTGGGAGTCGCGGCGACGACCCTTGCAAACATCGTCGATCCCGTGTTCACTGTTACCGACGAAAGACTCACGTACGCGAACCCTGCTGCGAAATCTGTCCTCGAGTTACCAGCGGATATCGTCGGTACCCACCCAGCGGAGGTCCTCGGTGAGCAGTGGCAAGTCCTCGAAGACGAAATCAACGAGACGACGGTCGACACGGTCGCGAACTCGAGTCTCGAGATCGATGGTTACCAGGCCCGAATTCACCGTGGCGAGGATGGGACAACTATCGTCTTACACCAGGCAGACGAAACGCCACTCGACGTCGATCGCGCCGTCAAAACCAGAGCGATCGACGAGGCACCGGTCGGATTTTCGCTGTCTGACCCCTCGAAAGAAGACAATCCCCTGGTGTACATCAACAACGCGTACGAACGGATGACCGGGTACAGTGCCGACGATGTACTCGGCCGGAACTGTCGGTTGTTACAGGGGCCCGACTCGAATCCCATGGCCATCGCCACCATGCGAGCAGGCGTAGAAGAGGAACGGCCAGTGACCGTCGAGATCAAAAACTACCGGAAGGACGGAACCCCGTTTTGGAACGAAGTCACCATCGCTCCAGTCCGTGATGAGACTGGCACCACGACCCACTACGTCGGTTTCCAGAACGACATTACCGCCCGGAAAGAAGCCGAGTTCGCGCTCAAGGAGCGAACTGAAGAACTCGAGTACTTCCTCGACCGTCTGGAAGGCCTGATTCAGGACATCACGACCACCGTCGCTGGTTCGACGTCCCGCTCTGACCTCGAGGACATGGTCTGTGACAGAATACGGGAGGAAGAAGCGTACGAGGGGGCATGGATCGGGGAACGGAACCCGGCAACGGACACGCTCGAGGTGCGCGCTAACGCGGGAATCGACCCCGAATCGTTGTCAGTCGATGCAGATCATCCGTCCGCTCGAAGTCTGAGGACTGAATCCGTCGTCGTCGGCGTCGAAGATGGATGGACGCACGTCGCGTACCCACTCGAATACAACGGCGTCGAGTATGGTGTGTTGACCGTCTCGAGTGACGTCGAACGCGAGGTCGACGAACGAGAACGGATCATCATGTCCGCGCTTACTCGCGCCATCGCGAGCGGTATCAACGCCAGGGAAACGAGTCGCATGCTGGCAACCGATGCCGTCGTCGCCGTCGAAATAACGATC